>JBBDNB010000013.1 GCA_040877935.1 Chitinophagales bacterium | reverse complement strand
CCTGCCAGTTGAGCAGTACCTTGTCCGGTGAAATGCCCGTAGCGGTCAGCCCGGGCTTGTAATTGCTTTGCGCCTGTGCCGGGATTCCAAAAAACATCAGGAAAGAAAGTAGTGATAATAGCGACAACATTTTCATAAGTGCGGTTTTTGGTTGATGAATATTTATAAAATAAGTGCCCTTGTAAAAGAGGGCGGAATCATTCAATATCATTATTGGCCTTGCCCTACAAGGCATGGACAGGAATCGATCTGGTCGGTATTTGGCAATCAGATCAAAAAAAAAACAATGTAATGAAGCTAAACCAAAAGAATTGGATTTCACAATTGTTAACAGATAAAGATTGTCGATAAACCGTAATGCGACATTATTTTTGTTTGCTATTTATCGAATAGTTTACTGTATTACAAATAGTTATCAGTAAAAAATGAAATGTGGATAAATTATTGGTAAGTTTATTTGATTATGTGACGGGAATTCACTTAAAAAAGCAAAGGAGAAGTTGTTTGGTCTGGAATTTATTATTTATAATAATATATGTATAAACTTTCTTAATCCTAAGATAAGCGTTGAATTCAAACAGCAAGTGCAACATTAAAGCTATACAAAAACTTCTACTCCACAAAAAACCAGGGATTCAATAAATCTTCCTTGTTGTATTGCAGCGCTTCTTTTGTTTGGTGATGCAAGACTTGTCTTCCGGCAGCTCTTGCCACAGCATCGGCAGCGGCAGTGTCCCATTCCATCGTGGGTCCCAGGCGGGGATAAACATCGGCTTTGCCTTCGGCTACAAGGCACAGTTTTAATGAACTTCCGGCAGCTATAAATTCCACTTTTTTGCCCTGTTTTTCCAAATTGACTACAAAGTCTTTTACTGCATCTGAGAGGTGCGAGCGGCTGGCGATTACTTTGATTTCATCCAGTTGGGTATAGTGTTTCCCGGCTTTTAACGCTTTGTCTTTTCCATTTTCACGCATCCAGGCTTTGCCATCAAAATTGTAGTAGAATTTTTCCTGTACCGGAACATACACTACTCCAAATACAGGTTTGCCATTTTCTATCAAAGCGATATTTACGGTGAACTCCCCGTTTTTCTTTATAAATTCCTTGGTGCCGTCCAGCGGATCCACCATCCAGCATTTTGTCCAGTTTTTGCGCTTATTGTAATCAATGGCTTTGTTTTCTTCTGAAATCACAGGAATTTCCGGAAAATATTTTTCCAGCTCCTCCATTATGATCTCATTGGCTTTTTTATCTGCTTCGGTCAATGGCGATTGGTCGGCTTTTTCAAATATTTCAAAATCCTGGGCGTAAATTTCTAAAATCGCATCTCCTGCCGCTTTGGCAATGTTCAATAGTCGATCGGTGTCTGCTCTATTCATTATTTTCTTTTATTAAGTCAATGCATTCCTTCAGGCTGTTTCGCCAGTATGGAATTTTGTTTTCTACCAGCGATTTGATTTTTCGTTTGTCCAATACGGTATATATCGGCCTGGCAGCTGCTGTGGGATAATCCTCTGTTCGCACCGGGTAGAGTTTCATGTCTTTGCCGCTGATATCAAAAATGGCATGGGCGAAATCGTACCAACTGCAAACGCCTTCATTGCTGTAGTGATAAATATTATTTCCCAATTCCCCCAGTTTTGTAAGGTTATTCAATACCATTTTTGCAAGATCGTGAGCATAGGTTGGCGTGCCCAGTTGATCGCATACTACCCTGAGTTCGCTGCGGTTTTCTGCAAGGCGCAGCATGGTTTTTACAAAATTGCTCCCAAAAGAGGAGTAAAGCCAGGAAGTGCGAATGATCAGGGCATTGGGGTGTTCACTTAATTTTTTTTCACCTGCCAGTTTGCAGCGCCCATACACATTGATGGGATTTGTGGGGTCTGTTTCAGAGTAGGGTATGTTCTTGTTGCCGTCAAAAACATAATCCGTGGAAAAATGGATGAGTTTGCTGTCAAAGTTCTGTGTGACTTCGGCCAGCAGTTCTACGGCATCTGAATTGATTTTAAAAGCCAGTTCCTGTTCCGATTCGGCTTTGTCCACGGCAGTATAAGCTGCACAATTCAACACATAATCGGGCTTGATGGAAACAAAGGCATTTTCCAAAGCTTCCTTGTCACTGATATCGAGAATAGAGTGGTCAAAAAAGTGGAATTCAAAATGGGGGAATTGTGCTGATAACACCTGGAATTCGCGCCCCAATTGTCCATTGGCACCAGTAACTAAAACTATTTCAGCCATTGATTTTAGTATTCAAAATTCATTTCAGCATCTTTGAAAGATGGCAGAATTTTATCCTTTGCTGATAAAATAAAGCTTTTTGTTTGACTTCCCCAATCGATATTCAATTCTGGATCGTCATAGCGAATACCGGCCTCGTGTTCTTTTGAATAGTAATTGTCGCATTTGTAGAAAAATTCGGCTTCCTTGCTGAGCACTACAAAACCATGCGCAAAACCACGAGGGATCAATAAATTCAGCTTATTTTCTGCACTGAGTTCCAGTGCTTCCCATTGGCCGAAAGTAGGGGAACCCTTTCGGATATCTACAGCTACGTCCAGCACACTGCCTTTTAATACACGAACCAATTTGGCCTGGGCATAAGGTGCAAGCTGGTAATGTAAGCCACGCAAAACGCCTTGTTGGGATTTGGAATAATTGTCCTGGACAAAGTTGTAGTCCAATCCGGCACTTTCAAATCTTTTCTTGTTATAGCCTTCAAAGAAAAAACCGCGTTCGTCTTCAAAAACTTTGGGTTTGATGATTAATAAATCGGGAATGGAGGTTTTTATCAATTCCATAGTTAATTGGAATATACTGTTTTGAAATAATTTACGGTTTGCTTCAGGCCCTCGTGAAAATCAAATTCGGGATTGTAGCCCAATTGATTTTTTACCCTGCTGATATCGGCAAGCGAATTGCGTACATCGCCTTTTCGGGGTTCGCGATAAGTGGCATTTGTTACTGAATCCAATTCTTTTTTTATGGCGTCAAACATGGTGTTAACAGAAAAGTTTTCTCCTACCGCTACATTAAATACATAGTCATTTACTTTTTCCCAGGGTGCAAAAAGTGCTTTGATATTGGCCTGCACTGCATTGGCCACAAAAGTAAAGTCCCGGGTTTGTTCTCCATCACCGTCAATATACACCGGCTTTTCATTGAGCAGTCCATCAACAAACAAAGGGATTACGGCAGCATAGGGGCCATCGGGATTCTGGCGCGGACCAAATACATTGAAATAGCGCAAACCGATTATTTTCATATCAAAATTCAGGCGAAAAACATGGGCATAAAGTTCATTGGTATATTTTGATACGGCATAGGGTGAAAGCTGATTGCCGATTTCATTTTCCACTTTTGGCAATCCCTGGCTGTCTCCGTAAACGGAAGAAGAAGATGCATAGACAATGCGCTTTACTTTGTTTTCCTTGGCAGCGATCAGCATGTTTAGATACCCGTCAACATTTGAGGCGTTGGTATTTTCAGGCTCGGCCAAAGAGCGGGGCACTGAGCCCAAAGCTGCCTGGTGGGAGATATAGTCGATTCCCCTGCAGACCTTTTTACAGAATTCTAAATCGCGGATATCCCCTTCAATAAATTCATAATTGGGATTATCGCTGAACAGGTCAATATTGGATTGCAGCCCGGAAACCATATTGTCAATCACCCTGACTTTTGCTCCGTGTTGCAGTAAATATTCTGCGATATGAGAACCGATAAATCCGGCACCACCTGTAACTAAAAAGTGTAAGCCTTCTATTTTTTCATTTTGATAAGCCTGCTGATACATTTACTTTATCGGTTTTTGTATTGTTCGTCATAGTAATCCTGATAGGCACCGCTGGTAATGTGTTTCAACCATTCCTTGTTTTCGAGATACCAATCTACGGTTTTTTCCAGTCCTTCCTCAAACTGAATAGAAGGTTTGAAACTGAGTTCTTTGTTAAGTTTTGAGGCATCTATGGCATAGCGCCTGTCGTGGCCGGAGCGGTCTTTCACATAAGTGATCAATTTTTCAGAACTGCCAGCCGGACGGCCTAATTTCTCATCCATAATCTTACATAACAGTTTGATCAGGTCGATGTTTTTCCATTCATTAAAGCCACCGATATTGTATGTTTCCCCTGTTTTTCCTTTGTGGTAGATCAGGTCGATTGCATCGGCATGGTCTTTTACCCAAAGCCAGTCGCGGGTGTATTTTCCATCGCCATAAACGGGCAGTGCTTTTTCTTCTTTGATATTGTGGATAAAAAGCGGGATCAGTTTTTCTGGAAATTGATTGGGGCCGTAATTGTTGGAGCAATTTGAAATGACAATGGGCAAGCCGTAGGTATCATGGTATGCCCTGACCAAATGATCTGAGCTCGCTTTGGATGCGGAATAGGGAGAATGCGGATCGTAAGGTGTTTCTTCCGTGAAAAGTCCGGTTTCGCCAAGGGCACCGTAAACTTCATCGGTAGAAATGTGGTAGAAAAGCTTGTTTTCAAAGCCGCTTTTTTCCCATTGGGCCTTCGCAGCATTCATTAAGACCACTGTTCCCACAATATTGGTATTGATAAATTCCATGGGATTAAGGATGGAACGATCTACATGTGATTCGGCTGCCAGGTGAATGACACCATCGAATTGATGTTTCTCAAAAAGTGCTATTATAAATGGGGCATCGGTGATATCACCTTTTACAAAATGATAGTTGGATTTGCCTTCCATGTCTTTCAGGTTTTCAAGATTGCCCGCATAGCTTAATATATCCAGGTTGTATATTTCGTAATCGGGATATTTATTGACAAACAGGCGCACTACATGGGAACCGATAAAGCCCGCACCACCTGTTATGAGTATTTTTTTATTTGGCATTTAGGAATTGTTATTGGTTTATTTTAAATAAGCTAATCAGGTTCTTGTCTATTAAATCTAATTCTGTTTTATTAATTGTTCCAAGAAGACCATAGACTAATTATTTATCAATCGTTGCAATTTTGGACAACCTAATTAAAGAATCTTTTTTTAAACCATTCTTTTTTGATGGTTTTAACAAAACATCAGTTTCTTCTTTCCATTTCAATTGAGTGGATATAAAGGTTACTGTTATATCTAATTTTCCGTTTGCAAGAACCAAAGCCGGACGAATTTTACTTCCAGATAAATCCGTAAATGGAAATGGGATTAAGACCAGATCACCTTTGTTCATTTGTAGCGTTCTTTCAAATCATTCAATGTGTACAAATCTTCTTCCTCTTTAAGAAAGTCGTATGTTTTGGATTTACTGATTAAATCAGTGATGCCTTTTTGGAGCATTTCTTCTTCATATTTCTTTAGAAGAAAATCGGCAAAATCATTGACTTCCCTTATTCTATCATCGGGTAATTTAGCAATCGTGTTGGATATATTGTTTAAAAGTGCTTCTTTGGTCATGTCGAGTATTTTAAATTATTACAAGTTCCATGCTCAGCTCGTTCCGTTGATAGAATTTAAATCTATAATTTTTAAAGCCCCCAATAAGTCAAATCCTTTATTTTCCCCCGGTAAATTCCTTTTATATCTACCAGGATTCCTTTGGGAGTCATAATTGATTTAAAATAAGCTTCATCCAGGTCGAGATATTTATCGTGGTTTACAGCCACTACAACTGCATCATAGCCTTTTCCAATTTTAGAAATTAACTTATAGCCGTATTCTGTTTCTACTTCTTCGCTGTTTGCATAAGCATCTGTCACTTCAACATTTACCGAATAGGATTTCAACTCATTGATCACATCTACTACTTTGGAATTTCGGATGTCTGTCACATTTTCTTTAAAAGTAGCACCCATTACCAAAACCTTGGATTTAGCTACAGGTTTGCCTGCTTTGATGATTTTTTGTACCACATTTTTGGCCACATATTCACCCATGCTGTCGTTGATGCGCCTTCCGCTGAGGATCACTTCTGATTTGTAGCCCAGCTCGTTGGCCTTATAGGTGAGATAATAAGGATCTACTCCGATGCAGTGTCCGCCAACAAGCCCCGGGAAAAAGCGCAGGAAATTCCATTTGGTACCGGCAGCTTCCAGCACATCGTAAGTGTTGATGCCAACCTTGTCAAAGATCTTCGACAGTTCATTCATCAAAGCGATGTTGAGGTCTCTTTGTGTGTTTTCTATGATTTTTGCTGCTTCAGCTACTTTTATTTCAGGGGCGCGGTGTACTCCGGCTTTCACTACAATTTCATAGACTTTGGCAATCACATCCAATGATTCAGCGTCAGAACCCGAAACCACTTTTATGATATTGGGCAATGTGTGTTCTTTATCCCCGGGATTAATCCTTTCAGGAGAATAGCCGAGTTTGAAATCCTTATTGAGCTTTAAACCGGATTCTTCTTCGAGAATTGGTAAGCAGTCTTCTTCGGTACAACCGGGATATACGGTAGATTCATACACCACATAATCCCCTTTTTTCAAAACCTTTCCGATGCCTTTTGAGGCACTCAAAACAGGAGTTAAATCGGGTACTTTATGCTCATCAACAGGTGTGGGGACTGCTACGATAAAAAAAGTAGCTTCTTTTAGGTCTGCTGGGTCAGCGGTGAATTCGATATCGGTATTTTCAAAAGCCTCACTCTCCAGTTCGCAACTGGGGTCAATGTTTTTTTTCATCATTTCCACTCTTTTGGCATTGATGTCAAAACCAATGACCGATATTTTTTTGGCAAATTCCAGTGCTATGGGCAATCCTACATATCCCAGGCCGATTACGGCCAGTTTGGTTTCCTTGTTGATTAATTTTTCGTACATTTTCTAAGCTTTGATTTTTGTTACCTTATTGTTTTCAATTTTGTATTTTGCCTTGCTCTCAGGGCAAATGGCCTTGTTGTTTTCATCAAAATGCAGGCGGTGTCCGTATTCGCTTACCCATCCTGCAACCCGGCCTGGAGCACCGAGAATTAGTGCATAATCGGGAACGTCTTTTGTAACTACTGCTCCAGCACCTATTAGTGCGTATTTTCCAATTTCATTGCCACAAACAATGGTGGAATTGGCACCAATACTGGCTCCTTTTTTTACCAGTGTTTTTTCATAAACCCCTTTTCGAATGATTGCGCTGCGCGGATTTGAGATATTGGTAAACACCATGGATGGCCCCAGGAAAACGTCATCTTCACAGACGACACCTTCATAAATGGACACATTGTTTTGAACCTTGACATTTGTGCCAAGAATGACATTTGATGCTACAAATACATTTTGTCCGAGATTGCAATTTTCTCCCAGTTTGGCTCCGGGCATAATGTGGCAAAAATGCCAGATCTTACAGCCTTTAGCAATTTCAGCTCCTTGGTCTATTATAGCGCTTTCGTGTTTGTAATAATCCATTATTTCTGAATGTATTTATCGAAATTTTTGTGCTCCATTTTATACAAAGCATCTTCGGGAAGTGATTTGAAGTATTCATAAGTAATCTTCAAACCCTCTTCACGACTAACATTAGGTACCCAACCCAATATCTCTTTTGCTTTTGTGATGTCAGGTCTTCGCTGTGTAGGGTCATCTTTAGGTAATTCTTTGTAAGTGACTTTTTGCTTTGTACCGGTCAGTTTAATGATTTCTTCTGCAAAATCCTTTATGGAAATCTCAGAGGGGTTTCCAATATTTACAGGCATGTGATAATCGCTTAGCAAAAGACGGTAAATGCCTTCTACCAGATCATCTACATAGCAGAATGAGCGGGTTTGAGAGCCATCACCAAAAACAGTAAGGTCTTCACCGCGCAGTGCCTGGCCGATGAAAGCCGGCAAGGCACGCCCGTCATTCAACCGCATTCTTGGTCCGTAAGTGTTAAAAATGCGGACAATACGGGTTTCTAAATTATGATAGGTATGATAAGCCATTGTTATGGCTTCCTGGAAACGTTTGGCTTCATCATACACTCCGCGCGGCCCGATGGGGTTGACATTGCCCCAGTAATCTTCTGTTTGCGGATGTACTTTTGGGTCGCCATAAACTTCAGATGTGGAAGCCACCAGGATTCTTGCATTTTTAGCTTTGGCCAATCCAAGTAGATTGTGTGTGCCCAAAGATCCCACCTTTAATGTTTGAATCGGTATTTTCAGATAATCAATTGGGCTGGCAGGTGATGCAAAATGCAGGATATAATCCAGTTTGCCCGGCACATACACAAAGTTGGAAACATCGTGATTGTAAAAGGTGAATTGCTCCAGCTTAAACAGGTGTTCGATATTGCTCAGGTCACCGGTAATCATGTTGTCCATTCCCATTACGCGGTAGCCTTCCTTGATAAATCGATCACAAAGATGGGAACCCAAAAATCCTGCTGCACCGGTAATTAAAACTGACTTTGCCATTATTTTATCTCTTTTCTGCCAATGCTTGTATAATCAAATCCTGCATCTTCCATTTCGTGTAAATCAAAAAGGTTGCGACCGTCAAATATCACTGCTTTTTTCAGCAAACCTTTGATTTTCTCCAAATCGGGTGTTCTGAATACCGGCCATTCTGTGGCAATGATCAGTGCATCTGCATCCTTCAGGGCATCATACATATTGCCGGCATATTTGATTTTATCGCCCATTTGGCTTTTAACATTGTCCATTGCTTCCGGGTCGAAAGCATTTACAGAAGCGCCCTCTTCCAGCAGATCATTGATCATGTACAATGCCGGTGCTTCCCTGATATCATCAGTATCGGGTTTGAAAGCCAGTCCCCACATTGCGAATTTTTTGCCTTTCAGATCATTGTTGTAGTACTTCAGGATTTTCTTTACCAGTACGGTTTTTTGAATGGTATTGACTTCCATTACCGAATTGAGAATTTTGAAGTCATAGTCATTTTGATCTGCACTTTTGGCCAGTGCCTGTACATCTTTGGGGAAGCAACTTCCACCATAACCAATTCCGGGAAACAAAAAGCGTTTGCCAATGCGGCTGTCAGTTCCCATACCTTTTCTTACCATATCAACATCCGCACCTATTCTGTCGCAGAGGTTGGCAATTTCATTCATAAAAGAAATACGAGTGGCCAGGTAGGAGTTGGCTGCGTATTTGGTCATTTCAGCAGAGCGCTCATCCATAAATATCACCGGATTTCCCTGGCGAACAAATGGATCGTATAATTTGCCCATCAATTCGCGAGCTCTTTGGGAAGAGGTCCCAATTACCACACGGTCGGGCTTTAGGAAATCATCCACTGCTTTTCCTTCGCGCAAAAATTCAGGATTGGAAACCACATCAAATTCACCGCTGTAATTCTTGCGAACGGCTGCATGTACTTTTTCCGCTGTACCAACCGGAACAGTGCTTTTATCTACCAGTACTTTGTATTCAGTAATGATTTTCCCAAGTTCTTCCGCTACGCCCAGCACATAAGAAAGATCGGCAGAACCGTCTTCTCCGGGAGGGGTTGGCAATGCCAGAAATATAATTTTTGCTTCTTTCACTGCTGAAGGCAGATCGGTAGTGAAAGTAAGCCGGTCTTGTTTTCTATTTCTCTCAAATAATACATTGAGTCCGGGTTCATAAATCGGGATTTTCCCGTTTCTCAGTGATTCAACTTTTTTCTTGTCAATGTCCACACAGGTTACGTCATTTCCTGTTTCGGCAAAACAAATTCCCGAAACCAGGCCAACATATCCTGTACCTATTACTGCTATTTTCATTTATAAAATTGCTTAATGTTTTGAATAATAAATTCGATTTGGTCTTCCTGCATTTCCGTGTGCATGGGCAGTGAAAGCACCTCTTTTGCCAATTTTTCTGATACCGGCAATTTGCCCCAGTCTGCAGATTTATAAGCATCTTGCTGATGTAAAGGCACCGGGTAATAGACCATGCTGGGAATTCCTTTTTCCTTTAAAAATGCCTGCAATGCATCCCTGTCTTTTACCTTCAAAGTGTATTGATGAAAAACATGGGTAGAATAGGAGGTGCGGTATGGGATTTGAACCTCTTCCATATCTGCAAATGCATTGTCGTATTTTTCTGCCAGATCCTGGCGGGCTTTGGTATATTCCGGCAGATGTTTTAATTTTTCATTTAATACTGCTGCCTGAATGCTGTCTAAACGGGAATTTACGCCAATACTTGTATGGTAGTATTTTACTTCAGATCCGTGATTGGCAATGATGTTCAGCTTTTTACCCAGATCACTTTTATTGCTTGTAAGTGCCCCGCCATCGCCAAAACAGCTCAGGTTTTTAGAGGGGTAAAAAGACAGGGTTCCGATATCTCCGGCAGTTCCGGTATATTTCCATTGATTGTTCACCAGCACTTTGCTGCCAATGGCCTGTGCATTGTCTTCCACCACAAAAAGTTGGTGTTTTTCTGCAAGCTCCAGAATGGCATGCATATCGGCAGCCTGCCCGAATAAGTGCACCGGAATGATTACTTTGGTTTTATCGGTAATGGCAGCTTCTATTTTATTGGGATCAATATTGAAAGTGCGTTCATCAACATCAACAAATACAGGTTTTAAACCGAGCAATACAATAACCTCGGCTGTTGCTACAAAAGTAAAGGGAGTGGTAATGACCTCATCACCGGGTTTTAAGTCCAGTGCCATTAATGCCATTTGCAAAGCATCGGTACCATTGGCGCAGGGAACAACATGTTTTGCCTTTAAATATTCTGAAAGTGATTTTTGAAATTCCTTTACTGCCGGACCATTGATGTAGGAGCCGTTTTCAAGTATTTCCATGATCGATTGATCGACAGCAGCTTTGATTTTATGGTACTGCCCAACCAAATCAACCATTTGGATTGTGTTCATAGGAAAAATTTTGTCCACAAATATAGAGAATACTATTGTTTTACTTTTACCTCTTTCCTGTATAAATGGTTAATTTTGGCAAAAACAGTCCGTTTGAAAAAGCATTTGTCGATAGCAATTTTATGTATGCTCTTTTTTAGCTCGATAGCTCAACAATCGAAGCTGAAAGATCAACATGTGAATGCTGTGTTATTGCAGGGAAACTACAGCTTGCAAATTCCACTTATGGATTATGCAGAAAGATATGGCATTAGCAGTACAATTGGGGGAAGTTTAAGCTATAAGTTTGGTAAAAATTACATGCTTGGCTTTGAGGGCAATTTTATTTTTGGAAGTAAAATAAAAGACAATCAATTGTACAGTGGTATCAGCAACGACAAGGGGCAGATTATGGGTTGGAATGGACTTTATGAGCCTTATATTGTCAATCAGAGAGGGTTCACTGTACTTGGTAAATTCTCTAAGGTTTTTTCCTTTGGGAAATTGAACAAAAATTCAGGAATCATTGCTTCTCTTGGTTTTGGAGCAATTCAGCATAAAATCAAAATAGATCTCAGTGAATCGAATGTACCGCATCTTGATGAAGACTATCATAAGGGTTATGACCAATTGAGTAATGGTTTTTTATGTTCACAATTTATTGGTTTTCAATTTCTTGATGTCAATAAACGCATCAATTTTGTGATTGGCTGGGAATTCAACCAGGGGCTTACAAAACATCGAAGAAGCTGGGATTTTAATAAGAATTCAGAGCCATCACAAGCTTTGCGCAAGGATTTGAGCACCGGTTTTCGTTTGGGCTGGATCATCCCCATATATCTTATGCAAACCGAAAAATACTACACCCACTGATGCCGCTTTTCATCGGCCTGGCGATTTATCGACTGGTGCTTCAAGTTTATCACCTGATGCTGAAACTTGCTGCAATTTTTGGGCATCAAAAAGCAAAAAGTTGGGTGAAGGGTAGGGTAGGATGGCGCGATGAAATTCAAAAGATATCATCGGACAAGAGAGATAAAATATGGATTCATTGTGCATCACTTGGTGAGTATGAAATGGCCGTGCCCCTGATGCAGCAATTGAAAAATAGATATCCCCAAAAAGCCGTAGTGCTGAGTTTTTTTTCACCTTCGGGTTTTCAGTATTGTGCTGAAGCCACTCATTTTGATTACAAAATATACCTGCCAATTGACAGCCCGAAAAACGCCCGTTTTTTTGTAGAGAAAATCAATCCTAAAGTGGCGGTTTTTGTGAAATATGAATTGTGGTATTATTATCTCTCGGAGCTCAACAGGAAAGATATTCCTGTGTTTTTGATCAATGCGCAGTGGAGTGGAAATGCTGTTTTTTTCAAATGGTATGGGGTCTTGCACAGGGAAATGCTTCAATATTTTAAGCACGTTTTTGTAAATGATGGGCAAACAATGGAGCTGGCTTCTGAAATTTTGCCTGCTGATAAAATAAGCTTATCGGTTGACAGTAGAATAGAGCGCGTACTGGCCATTAAAAATCAATCCTATAAAATCAGTGATTTTGAAAATTTCAGGCAGGAAAGCAAAATTCTGATTTCCGGCAGTTCTTATTTGGATGAAGAAAACGTATTGCTTGAGTTTTTGAATAATCATGCAGCATCAAGCAAATGCATTATTGCGCAACACAATATAAACAGGGAAAGAATTGCTTCTATTGAAAGGCAATTTGAAAGATACAAGCCACTTTTGTTGTCAAAATGGGAGTCATACAGTGCAGAAGATCGCAAAGATTCAAAGGTGCTTGTTGTAGATAGTATTGGCCAGTTGTCGCGGATTTATCGCTATGCTGATTTGGCTATTGTTGGAGGTGGATTTAGGGGGGCATTGCACAATGCCTATGAGCCATTGGTTTATGAAATACCAGTTTTTTTCGGGGCTGATTTTGGCGGTGTAGCCAATTGGCAGAAGTTGCTTGATCAGGGATTGGCCTTTACTTTTGAAACAAGTGCAGACTTTGAAGAAAAGGCAAATCAGTTTTTAAAAGTAGAACATAATGAACAATTGAAAACAAAAGTTCAGTTGTTTTGGGAGCAAGAAAAGAAATCGGAAAACACAGTACTTGAGGAAATCCAAAAATTTATTTAGTGATAGTGTAGCTGATACCCAAGCGCGCAATTATACTTTTGATATCAACTGCTTCAATGAGACTTCCTGAGAAGCCTATTACCAGTGAACCTTGTAATCCACCAGTGTTTCCTATATTTAATACAGCTTCAAAACCAGGAACGATGAACTTTGGAATGGAATTGGGTAAATCATTATATTGGTGTATGAAACTGTTGCTTCCTTCTCCAAGCCTGTATTTATCTTTTTCATGTTGACCATTGGATTGAGCCTCTATTCTGACTTTACTCAAAAGTGCCATAGAAATGACCGGGCCAAAACGCAAACTTATCAGGCCATTTTTAAAATAGGTTTTGATGTAGAGGGGGATGTCGAAATAATCTACAGTGATAAATGTTTTACGCCTTTCGTAAAATATAGGATTGGTTAAACCAGGTTCTGTGACATTGTCTTCAAAAAGCCAAAAACCTTTGGGTGTGTACATCAATCCCGAACCAATGGCTGCAATTTCATGAAATTGATAATCAAAAAGTACCCCGACATAAGCTGCTGTTTTCGGGTATAGATTTGCTTCATAATCAGGGTAAATCTTTGACCTGTTTTCAATTGTTGCGTTTATATTATTTACACTTACTCCAACAGGTGTGGTAATATTTAGACCAGCAGTGACTTCAATATTGATTGCTCCTTTTTCTGGATCTTTCAGTACCCTGCTTTTTTTATCTTGGGCAGATAGCGTAGAATAAAGCAATAGAGTAAAAATTAAGGGACTAAACTGAGTTACCCAAGATTTGAATTGAGACATAATGCTGACTTATTGAGTTCTACAACGTGTTAACTTCAAAATTGATCAATCTCTTTTCCTAAAAACCAATCGTTCTCCCTTCACGGCATCGTTTACTTTTCCATTTTCAAATACCAAATTCCCGTTCACAAAAGTCTTTTGGACTTTGTATTGAAATTCCTGTCCCTCGAAAGGGGACCAGCCGCATTTGTAAAGTAAGTTGTCGCGATTTACCGTATATCTATCTTTGGCCACCAAAACCAAATCGGCTTTATATCCCTCGCGAATAAAGCCACGATCTTCAATGTCGAACAATATGGCGGGATTGTGGCAGGCTTTTTCAATGATTTTTTCTTTGCTGAAAATACCTTGTTCGCTCAATTCGAAAAGTGCAGAAAGCGTGTGCTGTACCAATGGCCCACCACTTGGGGCATTGAAATAATTGTTGCTTTTTTCGGCTAGCGTGTGTGGCGCATGATCGGTTGCCAAAACATCAATGCGGTTGTCATTTAAGGCAGCCCTCACTGCAGCTCTGTCGTCCGCACTTTTCACCGCAGGATTCCATTTGATGTGCGTGCTTTTAGTTTCGTAATCTGTATCGGAAAACCACAGGTGGTGGGTGCAGGCCTCGGAAGTTATTTTTTTATCCTTTAAAGCTAATTTATTGTCAAAAAGCTCAATTTCCCTTGCCGTGGAAATATGCAGGATATGCAGTCGGGTGCCGTGTTTTACCGCCAAAGCCTTTGCCTTGGAAGACGACAGGTAACAGGCTTCTGCATCGCGAATTTCCGGATGATATTTAATGGGCATGTCCTCACCGTATTTTTCAAGATAGGCAGCCGTATTGTCTTTGATGGTTTGTTCGTCTTCGCAGTGGGTGGCAATCAGCCCTGAAAAATTGGCAAATATTCTATTAAGCACCTCTGAGTGATCCACCAGCATATTGCCCGTAGATGAGCCCATGAATATTTTCAGTCCACAGACTTTTCGCAAATCGGTGCGCATCAGCTCCTCGTAATTGTCATTGGAAGTACCCATAAAGAAAGAATAATTGGCTGGAGAAACCTGTGCAGCGCGCTGGTATTTTTCTTCGAGCAGTTTTTGGGTCAGTGCAGGAGGTTTGGTATTGGGCATTTCCATAAAAGAAGTGATGCCACCTGCCACGGCCGCTTTTGATTCGGTCTGTATTTCTGCTTTGTGGGTCAAGCCCGGTTCGCGAAAATGCACCTGATCGTCAATAAAGCCGGGAATGAGATATTGGCCATTGGCATCTATTTCATTGATCTTTTCGCGGGTTTGGATATTGGCAGCTATCTTTTCAATTCTGCCATTTTTGACCAATACATCACTATTGAAGATTTTATCTTCATTGATGATTTCTGCATTTTTTATTAGGAAGTTTTGTGGCATGGGTTTATGTTTTTCTTCTTCTGCAAATATTGCATTTTAAGTAGAGAAAGGTGGAATTTATTATGTACTGTTTAGATCGAAATTCTTTTTCTATCAAGACATTTGCAGAAGCAGACCAAAACAAAGAGTATTGGCTAAAGAAAACACCTGCTGAAAGGTTTAAGGCTGCATGGTATCTGATTTGCTCATGCTTGCGTCAGCTATGGGATTGATCGAAGCCCCTGCAATGTGCGAAGCGGTATGGCTTTTGTTTTTATCTATGATTAGAAAGTCCTCACCTGCCTGCATGAGCCGAAAACTCAATAGCGTACCGGCTATGCCCTGGCCAATGATGAGGTGCTTGATTTTATGATTTGTAGATTGGATGATGTGCTGATTTTGCAAATGAATTAAAACAATTCAAAGTTGAATATTATATTCGTTAGAATTCCTTCATTCAGAAAAATTATTTTAAGTAGATTCCTTCAATTATGGAAAAAGAAATAAAAATTAAGGTAAAGGATGTTTTGAGTGTAATGCTAAATTCACGTGAAGCAGCCATTATGATTTTTGATGAAATCAAACAGAAAAACCTATCAACTGTAGAATTTGATTTTACTGATGTTGAATTTATGTCGCGTTCATTTGCTGACCAGTTTTATAAGGAAAGCAACAAAGTTGAAAATAATACGGCTGTTCAAATTGTAGTATCCAATGCTACGGAAGCAGTGAGGAATGTGTTGCAAACAGTTGCAAAAACCCAAAATAAAACCAACCGGAGTTACAATAAGCTTCCAGTTTTTAAATTCTCAAATGCATCGAGCCTTAAGGATTATCTACTGTCCGTTTAGTTTCAGATACAGAATGAACAATGGTTTGTTTGATCAATCAAAAGAATTGGGAAATCCTTTTTCCTTAACATCTTCAACCATTCCATCAACCTTGATTTTCAGTTCTGCTTTATAAGCTTCCAGTTTTTTGGCCAATGCTTCATCAGAAGTAGAAAGGATATTGGCAGCGAGAATTCCTGCATTTTTGGCACCATCCAAGGCTACGGTTGCTACGGGAATGCCTCCGGGCATTTGCAAAATAGAAAGTACGGAATCCCAGCCATCAATGGAATTGGAAGATTTTACGGGTACGCCAATTACTGGCAAAGTAGTCATGGAAGCCACCATTCCCGGTAAGTGCGCTGCACCACCTGCTCCAGCAATAATCACTTTCAAGCCCCTTTCACGGGCAGTTTTGGCATATTCCATCATGCGCTGAGGCGTGCGGTGTGCGGAAACAATGGTCAGCTCAAATGCAATGTCCATTTCCTTTAAAAATTCGGCCGCTTTTTCCATTACCGGTAAATCCGATTGACTGCCCATTATAATTCCTATCTGATATTTGCTCATGAGATGACTTTTAGTTTGTTTTTTACAAATCGCGCTTTGCGTTTGGCTTCCTCCATGTCCTTATCTACCACGGTGATGTGCCCCATTTTTCGGAAAGGACGCGTGAATTTTTTTCCGTACAAATGCAAACCCACGCCATCAGTGGCCAATACTTCATCCAGGCCTACGTATTTTGCAGCCCCATCGTGGCCCGGTTCGCCAAGTAAATTGACCATCACGGCATTGGTTTTAATATCCGTTGCGCCCAGTGGTAAATTCAATACAGAGCGTAAATGCTGTTCAAATTGCGAGGTAATATTGGCTTCAATGCTGTGGTGTCCTGAGTTGTGCGTTCGGGGCGCAATCTCGTTTACCAATATTCCGCCATCTTTGGTAACGAACATTTCAACGGCCAATAAGCCTATAATATCTATTTCCTTGGCAACTTTTGCCGCCAGTTCTTGGGCTTCTTGTTCTAGTTTTTCTGAAAGTTGAGCGGGAGAAAAGAGGTATTCCACCAGATTTTTTTCAGGATGAAAATCCAGTTCCACAGTAGGGTAGGTGCGCACTTCCCCAGAAGCATTGCGCGCTACGATCACGGAAATCTCCTTCTCAAAATCAATTAATTTTTCGAGCACTGAAGGTTTGTTGAATCCACCCTCAATATCGCCTTTGGATTTTATTTTAAATACGCCACGGCCGTCATAGCCTTCTTTTCTCAGTTTTTGTACAGCAGGGAAAAACGATTCAAAATCGTGCAGTTCTTCTTTGTTATCAAGCAAAAAGAACTCAGCTGTGGGAATACCGCGCTCTTTATAAAATTCCTTTTGAAGGCCTTTGTCCTGGATAAGCCGAATCACCGAAGCTTGAGGATAAACTTTCACACCCTCGCTTTCCAGCTTTTCGAGTGCATCTGTATTTACATTTTCTATTTCAATAGTGAGCACATCTACTTTCTTTCCGAAATTGTAAACAGTGTCAAAATTATTGAGTGAACCGTGGTGAAATTCACTGGAAAACTCTTTGCAAGGGGCATTTACATCTGGGTCGAGCACAAAAATGCTGACATTGTAATTCATGGCAGCCTGAATCAACATGCGTCCCAATTGACCACCTCCCAATACTCCAAGTTTCAAGTCGTTGTAAAACTCCATATCTTTGATCTCCGATTAATGTCAGCAAAAATGCTCATTAATTTAGCAAATTAAAAAAGTGAGTTAACTTTGCGACCTAATTTTTAAATAAGTTTATGTACACCAATTATATTCGAGGAGGCCTGGCTGTTGCTATTTTAGCATTTGCCATTTATTTATTTTTTGTAGGATGGCCTGGCAGCGGTGTCTTACTGATCTTGCTGGCTATTTTGGTGGGACTTACAATTGTCTTTAACGAGGCGCTGGTCATTGCGTTTCTTTTTGTGCGCAAAGGCAATATGGAAAAAGCCAAAAAAGTACTGGGTTGGGTGAAAACCCCTGAAGGTTTGCTCAACATGACAGAAGCTTATTACTATTATCTAATGGGCATGTTGGAAATGCAAACCAATTCATTGGGAAAAGCTGAGAAATTTTTCAAAAAAGCACTAAAAACCGGCCTGGTGGTTTCTACCGATCAGGCAGTTTCTAAACTCAACCTTGCAGGAATTGCTGCTTCAAAGCGGAAAAAACGAGAAGCCCTCAATCTTTTGGCACAAGCTAAAAAACTGGACACCAACAAAATGCTGGGCGAGCAAATCAAAATGGTGGAGTTTCAGTTGGGGAGGATTTAATCTTTAAAAATTTGGCGGTATAATGTTTTTAAAATGCCCGTTTGATTGAATCTTGCGCTTAATGTGCTCAGTTTCTTCTACAATGGGCAAAATACCTTTTAGATGGCGCAGTAAAAATTCCTGTCTCGAAAGCTCATCTTTCATTTGCAGGAACTTATACTCCTGTTGTAATTTAAGTCCTACAATATGAATTACTTTGTGCAGGTCAAATTTTTCTATTGGCTCTAATTGATCAGCTTCAATGCCCAGAAATTTATGCAAGGTCTGTGTCAGTTCATAGATTTTCCTTTTTAAAACATCAGAGCCATTTTGTATAATTTCCCTCCATTCTACATTTGCTTTGGCATATTTGTCTTTATCATTTGGGGAAAATATTTCATTGATTTTAAAACTTTGTGTACCAATTGTTTTAATATCCATCTCGCCATTGGTGTAAACCCGGTCTATCTGATCAATTTTTACGCAAGTACCGTAGTTTCCGATTTTACCATCAATATAACAGGGGATTCCAAAATCAATTCCACTGCTCAGGCACTCGTTCACCAACAGCTTGTATCTCTTTTCGAATATATGCAGGTTTAGGGATTCTCCGGGAAAAACCACTAAACTGAGCGGAAATATGGGGATTTGGGTTTGTTTTGATTGCAAGTTTTGAAATGTTTAAGTATATCAGCCGAAATTAATTGGAATAAAACCTGGTCTTTGTTAATTAATCTAATGATTTTTTTTGGTTACTTTTGAGCCAAACCTTTAAAATTACTACCATGAAATTAAAAGCTTTTTCTTTGTTTTTGATGATTGTTTTAAACTTTTCAGTAATTGTTGAGCCATTGTATGCGGCTCCGCAGAAAGAAAAGAAGAAAAAAATGAAAAAATCTGAAATGCGCGAAGCTATAGCAGATTATGAAGAGGAGATAGAAAAACTCAATAGTGAAGTTCAAGAATTGCGTTCTGAAAACGATAATCTCAATCAAGAATTAACAGAGGCGAGACAAAAAAATGTGGAAATGGAGGCACGTATGCAGAAAGTAATGGCTGAGGCGCAGCCTTATCTTTCAGACAGAATGCCTACAGAAGTATATTTTAAAGTACAGCTCGGAGCATACAAAGAGCTTGATATTCAGGAAAGTTTCAACAAAGCCAAAACACTACAGACTGAAACAGAAAGCGATGGCATTAAAAAATATACCGTGGGAGAGTTTAAAACTTTGGATTCTGCCAAAAAATTCGAGTTAGATTTGAAAAAACTGGGTATAGGAGATGCCTGGTTGGTACCTTACAAAAACAATAGACGAATATCTGATGAACAGGCTTCCGAAGCAGTAGGAAGAGACATCAGGCAATAGCAAAATTGACTTACTTCAATTGTGGTTCACCATAAGATTATCAGTAATAATCCTGTGAACTGGTTTTCTTGTGAAAGAATATGAACTAAAGACCTCCTTAAATACTATTTCTGCGGTATTTTCGACTTAATTCTTAATTTAGGATTTAAAATTTTTAAGCATCAGCTTCAATTATACCAAATTTAAAAGAGCCGATTACAAACCGATTATATCAGATATAACGGAATGGCCAATTTATAAACTGAGCTCAAGGCGCTACGAGTTTATTGAAGAAGTGAAAAAAGCCAGCGTAGATCGTTGTCTGGAATATTTCCCCAATTATGATTTATTGATTGATGAACTGGCACGCACATTATATCAGGAAAGAGCCAGGGTTACTCAAAAACCATGGAAGGCAGACCCCGTAGATGAAAGGGAGTATTGGGGCAATATAAAAAGAGAGGTTATAAATCTTAACGGGCAATTAAACGGCAATATATCTGCCGATCAAGAGCAAGCAAAAGAGATCCTAACTTCAATTGCCTCACGCTATGCTAATGAAATTACAGGAACTTTTGATCCTTCAATTTATGAGTTTGCCAAAAAAGCCTTACCTGTTGGTTTTTCCAGGTTATTGAAGACCAGTATTGGGCAAAATTTTAAAGAAAGGCTGAACAACGAATTCAATATAAAAGATCGTTTTCATTTTACCGGAGATCTTGAAACCATAAGAGAACTTGGTACTAAAGCTACTTTGGTAATGGTACCCACGCATTTCAGCAATATTGATAGTCCCGTTATAGGCTGGGCAATACAAGAGCTTGGGCTGCCTGCATTTATTTATGGGGCAGGACTTAATCTTTTTGGGATCAAGATACTGGCCTATTTTATGAATCGATTGGGGGCCTATAAAATTGACCGTAGAAAGAAAAACCAGATATATCTTGAAACATTAAAAATGTACTCTACCCTGGCATTGCATCAGGGGGCACACAGTTTGTTTTTTCCGGGGGGTACACGCTCGCGTTCAGGTGCTATTGAAGACAAGCTTAAACTCGGCCTACTCGGCACTGCTATGGAAGCACAGTATTTGAATATTGCCAATGCACCCAAAGGTGAAAGTGGAAAGAAAATAGTAATTGTCCCTGTGGTGCTCAATTATCATTTTGTGCTGGAAGCCCCAAGTTTGATTGAGCAGCATTTAAAGCAAATCGGTAGAGAATACTATTTTGCAGAAAACGATGAGTTTTCAACTTCCTTTAAAATTGCGCGATTTATTTTTAAATTTTTAACCCGCAGCTCTGAATTGGCAATATCCTTTGGTTCCTGTATGGATTTATTTGGAAACAGAGTGGATAAAGATGGGAATAGTTTTGATGATAAAGGCCAAAAAATTGACATTCGTCAATATTATCTTTCTCATGGTGAATTGAAAAATGACAAACAGCGCAATGGAGAATACATTCGTTTACTGGGTGAAAAAATAGTAAAATCTTACCGCAGAAATAATATTGTTTTTAGTAGTCATTTGCTGGCTTTTGCTGCATTTGAGATTTTGAAAAAGCGATTTAAAAAGCTTGATATATATGCATTGTTGAGAATTCCAGAAGAAGACCGTGAAATTTCCTACATGGAATTTGCGCAAAATATAGAAGCTTTAAGAAAAGAAATATTTAAGATGGCCGATGCGGACGAAATTATTGCTCCGGAACAAATAAGCTGGGAAGTTTCTAAAATTATTGATCATGGCATGGATCAACTTGGACTTTATCACGATCAGGCTACATTGTTGTTTACACCTGAGCGTAATATCACTACACAGGATATGAAATTGCTTTATTTTTATCACAATAGATTAGAGGGCTTCGGATTAGAACAGTATGTCGGATAAAAAATACATAGGCGTTATTGGTGCCGGTAGTTTTGGTACTGCTATTGCAAATCTTATTGCAGAGAACCATGATGTACTTTTTTATGTACGCAGAGCTGATCGGTTGAACGCTATACTTGAACAGGGGGAGAGCCTGGGGCAAAAGTTGCACGAACGAATTACTCCTACAGGTGATGTAAAACGCATGACTGAAGAATGCAACCTGCTTTTCCCTACTGTGCCTTCTCGCTATACTTTGGATGAAATCAGAAAATTTGCACCTTACCTTCGTCCCGATCATATTTTAATACATGGTACTAAGGGGTTTAATGTATTGATCGAAGATTTTTATGATGTTGATTTTTATGATTTTCAGGCTACCCGTGAAGACATTCAAACCATCAGCGAACTGATACAACACGAAACATCAGTGGTGCGTATTGGCTGTGTTTCCGGCCCTAACTTGGCAGTCGAACTGGCCAATCATCAACCAGCGGGCTCTGTAATTGCAAGTCATTTTGAAGAAGTCATACTCATGGGAAGAGATGCGCTGCGCAGTCATCGATTTCAGGTTTATGGCACCAACGACCTTATTGGCGTTGAATTTGCCGGGGCACTCAAGAATATTATCGCCATTGCTTCAGGAGCTGTTTATGGTCTCAAAGGCGGTGAAAATGTAAAGGCATTACTTATAACTAAGGGGCTGTCAGAGTTGATACGTTTGGGGACTGTATTGGGTGGTGATGTGACCTCATTTCTCGGCCTGGCTGGTATTGGTGATATTATTGCAACAGCCTCAAGTACACACAGTAGAAACTTTACTGTAGGTTATCGATTGGCAAAAGGGGAGAAGTTGAACGACATTATTGAAACGAGTGAGGAAGTTGCTGAGGGGATTAACACCGTAAAAATATGTAAAGCTTTGGCCGATAATTATAAAGTACGCGTGCCAATTATTCAGGCCCTACACCAGGCGCTTTTCAATGGCCTGCCTGTGAATGATGCATTGAATTTTCTTATGAAATATCCTTTTGACAGGGATGTGGATTTTTTGGATTAGTTATATTTTCTAATGGAACGAATATCATTAGATTTGAATTTTTGCTTTATGAAAACTAAAGTCTATGGATTTAAGCAGTAGAAAAATAGAATTTATAAAAGAATTTTTAAAGTTGCAAAGTGAAGACTCGATTTATCATTTTGAGCAACTTTTGAAAAAAGAGCTCGATAATAATGGAGATCTCATTGAACCTATGTCGCTTGACTCACTAAATGATAGAATTGATCAGTCAATGGAAGACTCCTATAAGGGAAAGCATACAGAGGCAAAAGATTTAATTTCTGAGATCAAGAAATGGGGTTGAAAGTTTACTCGATAATCGAGATTTAAACCTGCCCGACTAAGCAGGCGGGTGCTCCGAGGCTTGCCCCGAGGTTGTTTACTGGACAGATTTTGCAAAAAAAGAACTTCAAAAGATTTTTGTCTCCTGAGTAAGAGCTTAATTTTTTACAAAGCTTATGGATATTATCAAAAAAGGGATAGTTTACGACCGAAACTACCAACTTGTTGTTGGGGTGATATTGCTTTGCTCTGCTGCAGCTTTGCTCTACTTTTTGCCAGATGCAGCAGAAAAGGGAGCGCGGTTTACAGTATATTTTGTGTCGATGATCTTATTGGTTTTGGCCGCAATATTTATTTACAATGCGGGCAAAAAAGTAAAGCCGGAAAAGGAGCTGCTGGTAAGATATCTCGAATTCGATCCAAAACAGATTGTCTGGGTTTATTCCTATGTGGTACAAACCATGCCTTTTGGCATTCATTTTATGAAAATGACTACGGTTTACTTTTATTATCTTGATGGAAATTATACCACAATAAGGGTAAATGGCAAGGTCCACAATGAACTGATGGAGGAACTAAAAGGCAAGTTGCCCCATGCCAGTTTTGGTTTTACCTCTGAAAAAGAACAACTCTATAAAGCCAATCCTGCCTTGTTGTATAAGGAAGATGAATAAGGGGTGTTCCCGAACTTATTTCTTTTTTGATTTTGGAGCAATGAAAGCGATCATTCTCCGACCTTCCAATTTAGGCATTTGTTCTAAAGACCCAAAATCTTTCAGGCTCTCGGCTAATTTCAACAACATCAGCTCACCTCTTTCTTTAAAAAGGATGCCACGGCCTTTGAACTGAACATAGGCCTTAACTTTAGAACCTTCTTTCAGAAATTTTTCAGCGTGATTGAGCTTGAAATTAAAATCGTGGTCATCGGTATTAGGAGTAAAGCGTACTTCTTTTATCACCGTTTTGTGGGTGTTGGACTTTATTTCCTTTTCCTTTTTCTTCTTTTCGTAGAGGAATTTTTTGTAGTCGATAACTTTGCAAACCGGAGGATCTGCTTTTCCTGATATTTCAACCAGGTCGAGTCCCTGCTCTTCTGCTAATTGCAATGCTTTTTCAATAGAGTATACACCTACTTCTACATTGTCTCCTACTAATCTTACTTCTTTTGAGCGGATTTTTTCATTGATTTTGTGATCCGGCTCAGTTTTTCTTGGTACAAATTTTCTTCTTGGACGCAAATGTTGTTTTTTTGTTAAGCAATTAAATTTTCAATCTCTTTATTCACCAATTCAGTGAATTGATCCGTTGTCATAGTACCAAGGTCGCCTTGACCTTGTTTGCGAACAGATAAGACTTCGCTTTCCTGTTCTTTCTCTCCTACAATGAGCATAAAGGGGATTTTGTTTACTTCAGCATCCCTTATCTTTTTGCCGATCTTCTCATTTCTGAGATCAACGAATGTGCGAATATCGGTATTTTTTAGATAATCTGAAACATTTTCTGCATAGCTATTGAAGCGTTCGCTTATAGGTAAAATTATAGCTTGCTCGGGTGTCAACCAAAGCGGAAATTTTCCTTCGCAGTGTTCAATCAGAATGGCCACAAAACGCTCTAATGAGCCAAAGGGCGCGCGGTGAATCATCACAGGGCGGTGTTTTTGATTGTCGCTGCCCATATATTCGAGTTCAAATCGCTCGGGCAGATTGTAATCCACCTGAATGGTGCCCAATTGCCATTCCCTGCCAATGGCATCTTTTACCATAAAATCGAGCTTGGGGCCGTAAAATGCAGCTTCGCCATATTCAATGGTCGTTTTAAGGGCTTTTTCTGCAGTTGCTTCTTTAATGGCGTTTTCTGCTTTTTCCCAATTTTCATCGCTGCCGATGTATTTTTTTCGGTCTTCCTTGTCGCGCAGCGAAATTTGAGCGGTAAAATCCTCAAAACCCAGGGCCTTGAATACATAAAGTACCAGGTCAATTACATTGCAGAACTCTTCCTTTACCTGGTCGGGGCGGCAGAAGATATGTGCATCGTCTTGTGTGAACCCCCGCACCCTTGTCAATCCATGCAACTCTCCACTTTGTTCATAGCGGTAAACGGTTCCAAATTCTGCAAAGCGCAGTGGCAACTCTTTGTAGGAGTGTGGCTTGAATTTATAAATTTCACAGTGATGCGGGCAGTTCATAGGTTTCAGGAGAAATTCCTCGTTTTCATCCGGTGTGTGGATGGGCTGAAAAGAGTCTTCTCCATATTTTTCATAGTGGCCGGAACAAACGTACAGGTCTTTGTTGCCAATATGTGGCGAGGCTACCAGTTCATAACCTGCTTTTTTCTGTGCCTTGCTCAAAAATTGCATCAGCCGTTCTCTCAATGCAGCGCCTTTGGGCAGCCAAAGCGGCAGACCCTGTCCCACTTTTTGGGAAAAGGTGAAAATTTCCAGCTCTTTCCCCAGCTTGCGGTGATCGCGTTTTTTGGCTTCTTCCAGCATTTGCAGGTATTCTTCCAGCATTTTTTGCTTGGGAAATGAAATGCCATAGACCCGTGTGAGCTGAGGCTTGTTTTCATCGCCACGCCAGTAGGCACCTGCAATATTCATGATTTTCACGGCTTTGATCAACCCGGTATGGGGAATATGTCCGCCACGGCAGAGGTCGGTAAAATCATCGTGGTCGCAGAATGTGATGTCCCCGTCTTCCAGGTTTTCGATCAATTCTACTTTAAAGGGATTTTTTTCTTTGTTGTAATAATTCAGTGCATCGGATTTTGAAACTTCACGCATTTGAAATTCGGCTTTTTGCCGCGCCAGTTCCAAAAACTTTTTCTCAATAATGGGGAAATCCTTCTCAGAGATATTTTCACCATTGAGGTCAACATCGTAGTAAAAACCATTTTCGATTGCCGGGCCGATGGTGAGTTTTATTTTGGGATATAATTTCAACAATGCCTGTGCCAATACGTGGGCAGAAGAGTGCCAAAAGGCTGTTTGCCCCTCTTTATCGCTCCAGGTGAGCAATTGTAATTTTGCATCTTCTTGAATGGGTGTAATGGACTCGACTATTTTTCCATCGACTTTTGCGGAGAGTACATTTCTCGCCAGTCCCGGGCTAATGTCATTGGCCACATCAATAGGGCGGATGCCCGCTTCGTATTCCCGCACCGAATTATCCGGCAGTGTAATCTTAATCATTCTTATGATTTTTTATCAATTCTTTGCAGCCCTTTTATAGAAGGCTCGTGTTCCGACTGCAAACTTAGGCTTTGTTTGTAAAATTCTCTTGCTTTATCGAAATTTCCGATCGCTTCCTGTATTAAACCACGCATATAAATTGCATCTGCATAGGCAGGATTTACAGTGCCGGCAATTTTAAAATGCCGGTCGGCTTTTTCCAGTGAATCCATCTGAAAATATACATAACCGATATTGTAATAGGCATTGGCATTTTGTGGGGCTTTTTTCACAATAGAGCGGTAAAGTTCTATTGCAGCATCGTAATCTTCCATATTTTGCAGAAGCAGGCCTTTTCCATAAAGCGCTTCGGCACTTTCAGGATTGATTTTCAAGGCATTGTTGTAATACTGTAAGGCCAATTTAGAATTGCTTTCAGCAAAGAGCAAGGCCAGTTGCATATGGGCTTCAAAATATTGGGGATCCTGTTCCAGCGCAGTTTGAAAACTTGATATGGCGCGTTCTCGCTTTTCTATTTCTTTAAATAATATGCCTTTGTAGAAATAGGCATCTGCATTGTAAACATTGCTTTTAAGGACTTCATCCAGATGCGCGATGGCTTCCTTGTAGTTTTTCATGTAAATTTTATAAATCCCCATTTTCAATTGTATTGATTCATTTCGGGGATCAATTTCTTCAGCTTTTTCAAGCGTGTTTAATGCTCGAATGAGGTTTTGCTCTTCGAAATATACATCGGCAAGGCCCAGGTAAAATTCTGTTTCGGTAGAATCCAGTTGAAGGCATTGTTTTAGGTCTTCCTTTGCCCCTGAAAGATTGCCCAGTTGAAAGCGCATGTTCGACCTGATGTAGTAGAGCTTGGGATTGTTCGGCTCCTGCTCTATTTTCTGGGTGATCTCCTGTATGGAGGGGTGATTGTCGGCATTTGGATTGCTTTCTACTTCCCCGGGTTTGTTATCCTCGCTTTGCCCATTTCCATTACAGGCAACAAATACTGATAGGCAACTCAAAAGCAATAGTGTATATAATGGAATTTTCAGTTTGGGATTCATAATTTTTGCAAGATGGCTTTCTCTCTGATGCTTTGTAAAATTGAGCTGTAAAATTATGAAAAAATGTCTGTTTGTTGTTTGGGGTTTGGTATAAGGCTCTGCTTATTGCTTAGGTGACATGCTTTTGAAAGTGGGGCACTCGTTCGCTTAGCTGATGCTATGCTGCAAACGAGCGCCAGTGAGGGAGAGACTCAAAGCAATAGTTTAGATAAATATATAAAGCATAATAATGAAGTTATCACAAACAGTAAAGATATATATATACTTTTCCGACAGACATTACTATAAATTTTATTTAATTTTTCGTTATTTAATATGATTTCACCTTTGTCTTTATTGTCAATTATTATTTGATCCATGCTAAACTTAATTTCATCTATTGTCTGATTTGAAAATCCATAATATTCTCTTGTATCATAAAATAAACTCGCAATTAACTCTTTCTTGTCCCAAACTTCAATTGAATTAGTTGCATTAAAGGAATCATATCTCTTGTACCTTTCTGTTAAAAAAAGATTAGAAAAGCTTATTTTTTTAGACTTCAAAAACAGTTCTAAAAGATAAAACTCAATACATACTACTTTTTTAGCATAATCAATTTCAATCGATTTAATCATGTTTGACTGAAATAATAGCGATGAATAAAATATACTAATCATTGGCCACATTATACTTAATATAATTGAAGCAAATATGCTATTGCTTATGATATAAATGCCGATAAAGAAAAAAGTGGTACTCCATTTAATATTATTAATAAAAACAAACAATGGTTTTTTGTTTTTAATATTTATATTTTCTGTTTCAAATTTATTAATAATCATTTCTTTGCTTTCTCCTTGATTGAGTGATATTTTTATATTAATAACGAGTTCCCCCGCTGGCGCAAGAATTAGCAAAGCGGTTCTTCAAGTTAGCGGATGGTAAAACCGAAGTTATTTGGTAGATTTGCCTCCACTCGCGCTCGTTTGCCGCCTGGCTTTCGCAGCATAGCGAACGAGTGCGGAGGTTTATATTTTTCAGACATTTATCTAAAATACAAAATTCAGGGGTTTTAGTGCGGCTTGCCTATTAGTGGTCGGACGACTTCAAGTCGTCTGACCACTTGAGGCGTAATACCCGTACTGGTTAAAATAGATGTCTTCTCCATTCTTCTCGAATGCCGCACTGGTCTTACCATTGCTTCCCGAGGGCTTACTAACCATTCCACCATGCAGAGCATGGCGGAAACGGGGGGGCTTACTTTACCATTCCACGATTAGCTAATAAATATTACTGTGTGTTTTTGATAAGACTATCAATTTCGTTTATCATATTTAATAGTGGATTGAAATTATCTCCTCTATTTTCAATATTTGTTTTGAGCTGATTTATCTTATTATAGTAAGTTGAATCAGGTGCTTTATTATAAAGTAATTTTTCTTGATATACAACATACATTTCCATTAAAATACCAATTGAATCTATATTGCTTGGTTTATTTTTTAAACTTGAATAAATGTCTTCAATTGCAGCAGATTCAATTGGAGCTCTTTCATATATAATATAGTCTGTGAATATGTAATACTTTAAAATGTTTTCTTTAAAATCATTAAAATGATCATATTTTTCTATATCACAATGCTTTAAAGATATTGACATGTGAAATGGAGAGTTAACCATATTTGAATCATCAATTGGGTAAAACTTCGATTGATAATATGTGAACTTATTATAGTATTTTGTTTTGAAACAAAAATCATAGAATAGTATTTCATGAAGTAATGATAGCCAAGAAGGTCTTAATTTATATTTCTCATAATTTAAAACACCTTCAAATAATATCACAGAGTCTAATTTTTTTATTTTATAAGTATAGAATAAATTATTGAATTTAATATTATTGATAATTGGGATTGTCTCTTTCGATTTATTGCTACAACTTAACAATATGTAATTAAATAATATGATTAATATTAATTTATTCATTATTTTAAGTTGTATGTTTTTAAGACTCTAGCTGAATCCTGTTTAGTAAAGGTAAAACCCCGCGATGGCGCAAGCATTAGCAATAGCGGTGCTTCTGCCATATCAATTTAACAGTCTATTCTTATATGCTCAACAATAATCCCCACACTTATTCTTTCCAGACATTTATCTAAAATACAAAATTCAGGGGTTTTTGTGCGGTAAGTACTTCCTGAATGTTGGTCTTGTGCCAAAGAGAAAAAGAAAGCCACAGCACTGCTCAATCAAGGGAGATTCCCCTTTTCAGGGGAATGACGGCTTTGAGTGGGCTTTTATAAAACTACTTTGTCATCATTTAAGGGCTATTCGAAAATTCAGCTTAAAATTCGAAGTGAAAGTAGTGTGAAATTTCAGGCTGTTTGAGCCAAACGAGAGTTACTAATTTATAAGTTTTTAATGGCGAGTTTCTGAAATTTAGCTACTGAGCAAAGAATTTAGTTGAATTTTAGACAGCCTAGATTTTCCTGCTTTCAGCAGGCATGCTTGCCCGTACTGAAATATTCAGGCGGGTTTGCTTCGTTTTTTCAGCAATGGAAAAAATGAAGAGTAGGCTACTTGTAACAGCAGCCGGACGGGTATTCGCCTTGCTAACAGGTTATGCCCGTGCTGGTTAAAATAGATGTCTTCTCCATTCTTCTCGAATGCCGCACTGGTCTTACCATTGCTTCCCGAGGGCTTACTTAACCATTCCACCATGTAGAGCATGACGGAAACGGGGGGAGTATCAATACTCCTCTACTTTCACCAGTTCTCCATTATTAAAATGCTCTACTTTAATTAATTCACCAGATTCTGTCCATATTTTCCACTCACCTACCTTTGTTCCTTTTTTTTTCTGCCCTGAGAAAGATATTTTTCCATTGTAATGGTAACCAATTATTATACCATCCTCAACTCCATTTTCATAACTGGTTTTATAAAAAATTGTACCATTTTCATGGTATGCAATTAAATCTCCAATAATTGTGTCGTATTTAAATTTAGATAAAGTTTTCAAGTTTCCTGTTTTAAAATATTCACTCCATTTACCGTGCATTTTATAATCGCTCAACTCACCTTCGACCCATTTTTCACCACTTGTGTAATACCCAATGTAATACATTGAATCATTATCTAAAAATTGAATACTTCCAGTAAAGTCATTTTTAGAATTGTATAAATAGATTGTGTGTATTCCTGAATCCTGTATACTGTCTAATTTTTTCTTGTGTTCTGTTATGAATACTTCATAATCAATTGTAGAATCAGTATCAACAGTAATATTTAATACAAGATTATCTTGAGGCTTATTAAGACAGGATTGAAAAACCATGCTTAACAATATTATTATTTTAATAAGATTCATTATTTAACAAGATAAATTGATAAAAATACCCCCCCCATATCCCGAAAGCTTGCAACTTGTGGGAATCCCTTTCAAAACACATCTTGTGGATGCCCAACTATACCTAGCATTTCAGTAAAACCATAAAACTTTATTCTTTCCAGACATTTATCTAAAATACAAAATTCAGGGGTTTTACTGCGGCTTGCCTATTAGTGGTCGGACTTTTGCTATAGGTTCGAAGGACTGCAAATTCTTACCAGTAGTGCATTTTCCAGAGCTGAAAAAGCTTGCTTTGTAATGTTTTAATAGGTCTTTATTGCCAAAGTATTCCATTTACATATTGTTCAATACTTCAATTCCTTTTTTGGTTAGAAGATATCTTTGTTTTGGATGATTTGGACTATTTGAATATTTCATTTGTATCAATCCTTGAACCAAGGCTGGTTCTAAATAGTTTTCTCTAAAATTCCCTTCATGTTTTAGCTGCAATGCCTTTTGTATGTCCTTCCTACTCATTTCTCCATGCAAAACTTTTAATAAATTTTTTACTTCTACGGTACTACTACGGAACTCCTGCGGTACTTCATCGGTACTTGGCCGGTGTTTAGTGTGTACTTGGTCGGAAAGACCATAGCCCGGACGGTAAATAGTAACATTAAAGGTATCTTCTTGAACAAAGACCGGGTCAACCAAACCGGCTTTGTTTGCAATAGAAACCATGTCCGATGTTCCGGTACCCAACCTTTCTATGTAGCCGGCTTGATACATGGGCTCGGCAAGAAGTATGTTTCTTGGTATGGAGGTGTGCAACTCTTTGAGTTTATCTACTGACCATCCTAAGGGAAGATGCCCCGGATTTCTAATTTCAAGTCGATCTTTAAAAAGCATGACCTGAATACTACCATTGTTGGTGTAGTCTCGGTGTGCTACAGCATTCACAATCGCTTCTGCAATTACTTCTCTCGGAATTTCATACTTACCCGGAATGGAAGTGCTTTCTGCTCGGGTTTCTACCTGATAATCTAGCTTCGATAAAATGAAGTCTTCAGCCTGATCAACCAGTTCAAAAACGGTACCTGTGAAGACTTTATAAGATTCGATTGGCTTTGTACGTTCAGTGCCTAAATGATACTCACAGCGCACTTCTGCGCTGGGAAAAACCCGAGCTGGTTCATACCCGAAAAGTAATATAGCGGCATTATTGGGTTTGTCATTCTTTATCAAGTTTAAATGGGCTAACACTTCTTGAAAAGGAGCGGTAGCTTGCAGTTTAAAACCTCTTTTTGAACGAGCTAATTTTACAAAATCAGCTACTTTGTCAGGATTGATGGATGAATAATCTGCCTGGTGGGAAATAGATGAATCAAATGGTGTAGTTTGTATGCGCCCCGTTTCTTCTAAGAACCTTACAAGCGAAGCATAAATCAAGGACTTTAGATCTTCATAGCCCGAAAATTTGCGCCTAACCAAAAAAGTTTGCGCCTTTTGAATAAAGGACACTTGTTCTTTATCCCGCTCATTGTTGGGGTGATCCGAAATAAAAATGAATCGCTGTTTGTGCAAACGGGAAGCTTCATTAAATTCTTCCTCGGTAACAGAAATGCCTTTTTTACCTACAAAGCCATATTCTTTTCCAAGAATACCTAAATAAATCTCACACTGTCCAATTTCATCTAAAAACACATGTTGCGGAGTATTGTCTAAAGCCGGAAGTTTCTCAAATAGAAACACCTCAAAAAATTTACCGAGGAAAGGATCTGCTGTAATCCAATTAAACAGCTTAAACCTTTCCTGCTCAAATTCTTTTTGTACGCTACTCAGGAATATCCGTATCATAATTTAATCTTCCTTCTCAGGTAAAAGTCTTACTGGCAATTGATCAGCTTCTAAATTTTCGGGACAAAATTAACTAATATTCAGGTAGCGTGCTTTAGGCTTATAGAAGATAGACTCCGAAAGTTTTTTGAATTTCATCTATAAGAGATTCCTTTTTTTCGATGCCCCCCCTGGCCCTGTTTTCTTTGAGCGTCCGCTCTCCCCCATATCCCGCAAAGTTTGCAACTTGTGGAAATCCTTTTCAATATTACAACTTGTAGTCGCCTCCATAAGAAAATAAAAATAAGAAAAAATGTCTGTTTGTTGGTTGGGTTTGGTAGAAGAAGGCTGCCCTTAATGATCACGCATTATTGCAACAGCTATGGTGGGACAAACGAGTGCAAGTAAAGGGCGTTTCATTTAACCGTATAGTTCGTTCCCGGCCCGGAACCATGTTTTTCTATCAAATTTTTCTCTATCAAATCAGGTAATATTCTTTTCACTGTAGGGCTTGGTATTCCTAGTTTTTTTGCAATATCTCCTGATTTGCAGCCCGGATGATTTTCGATAAATGTTATAATAGATTTCTCTCGAGGCGCTAATCTGGCTTCAATACCTTGTTTATCAAGCTTCTTCATCAATTGGTCTTGTATATTAGCTAAGGCATCAAAGAAAAACCGAACCCATTTTGTCACATCTTCATTTGGCCGTTGTGCCTGACAGCTCCTTAAAACATTGTAATATTCTGTTTTTCTATTTTCAATTTCGTGTTCAAAGCTCACATATTGAATCCATTTGTATCCATATTTCATTAGCAAAAGCGTTGATAGAAGTCTGCTCAATCTACCATTACCATCCTGGAAGGGATGGATACTAACAAAGTCATAAGCGAATAAAGCACATTTTACAAGTGGATGCGTTTCCTTGTCCTGTTTATACCAATCGATCAATTGTCTCATAGCATCCTGGGTATGAAATCCCGGTGGCGTAGTTTCAAAAATTAATTGCGTGGTACCATCAGGAAGTTTAGCTTGTACAGCGTTGCTGTGTTGTTTGTAATCGCCTTTATGCCATTTATCTTTTTCACTGTACTTTAATAATATGTTGTGGAGATTTTTGATACTGTTTTCAGAAATTTCTATATCATCATAAGACCCAGATATTAAATCCATGGTTTCAAAATATCCAACAACTTCTTGTGAATCCCTATCAATAATTTTGGTAACATCGATGTCCCTCAATAATACTTCAACTTCTTCATCAGACATTAGCGAACCTTCAATTCGCGTGGATGCCCCCACACTTCGAACAGTTGCTATTGATTTTAATTGCTTAAGACTTTGGCCTTCTTTTTTTTCTATCGTTGTCCATGAGGCATCAAACCTATCAATTTGACTGATATGCCGTATCAATTCCCAATCAAGGTTGAGCTTGAATGTATGCACTTCTGTTTTCATATCGCAAATATATGGAAAACTACCGGATGATACGATATGATTCGTTTTTATACGATAGACACACGATAAGATTGATAAGACCCAATTGCTTGGCAGGTGTGAGACAGAGACTTTTATGCACCCTTTCAAGATTAAATTGTGTAGTCGCCTCCATATGAAAATAAAAATAAGAAAAAATGGCTGTTTGTTGTTTGGGCTTGATTGGGTTTGGTAGAAGAAGGCATATTTTTCATATTTAATCAACCAGCTTTTTGAATTTGTCTTTAAAAAGTGAAAGTTCAGTTTTGTTTAGCTTACCAAGTTTAGCAATCATGTCTTGCTTCTTGATGGTAACGATCCTATCAACTTTTAATACTGAAATTGTCCTAAGCTTATTGATTGTTGAAGGTTTTATCTGAATTTCATTTTTACTGAGTTTTTGAGGAACAACAGAACTAATTGCCGATACAATTATGTCTTTGTATTTGTCTTCTGTTAATGCAATGATAGCTGCAGGCCTTAATTTTCGTTTTGTTTGTTCTGCAAAGGGAAAGGGAACAAGTATGATATCTCCGGTTTTCAAAATCTACTTCTTTTCCAGGTAATCCTGATAAATATCTTCCTTGGGATCGTTCCAAAAATCAAAGGCATCAGATTGAGCCGAGAATTCCCTTAATTCAGAATCCTCTATTTCCTCAACAAAAGTGATCAGTACTTTGTATTTTTTGTTTTTGGGAAGCTTCTCAAGTGCTTTGATGTTTTTTCCATCGTATATTCCTTTTACAGATAGCATATTTTGATTTTTTACTTAAAAAAACTCGTTTTTAAATGTAAAACTTTTTGGTTTAATAACAATACTTGAAAATTAGTTTCAAAACAACAGCACTCAGATTTTGAGCCTCATTCACTCGTTTGTCGCCATATCCCGCAAAGCTTGCAACTTGTGGGAATCCCTTTCAAGATTGCATCTTGTAGATGCTCCCGCTGGCGCAAGAATTAGCAAAGCGGTTCTTGTGCCTCCATCCCAAAGTTTGCAAAGCTTGCAACTTCTGTGAATCCCTTTCAATATTACATCTTGTAGTCGCCTCCATATGAAAATAAAAATAAGAAAAAATGTCTGTTTGTTGTTTGGGCAAGGTTGGGTTTGGGGGTACTAACTTACCGCTTCTATTCTATCAATGTAAACACTCACAAGCTTATTGGTCTCTGAGATTTTTATTACATCTCCCCACACTTTCGACAGGGTATTAAAAAAGTCATTCATCTTCATATTGCCAAAACGAATATGAATGACCTTTGGCGGTGGTTCTTTTAATAATATCCTATCGGCAAAATCACTGTCTTTTGTGATAATAGTTAAATTATTTTCTTTTGCATATTTCCATATCTCATGATCCTTTGCTTCATCATTGATATCAAACTGATGTACATAATCAGTAGTATTCCACATACTGAAGTAGTAGGGCAAATTAGCATCTACCAGGTATTTTGCCATTTTATGCAACAATTTTCTTAATGGTAAAACTCCTTTCCATTAATGCAGCTGCAAAGTTTAGACAAGCAGTGATATCCTCAGGCTCTAATGATGGATATTGTTTCAGGATTTCTTCCCTGCTTTCACCTGCACTTAGAAACTCAAGAATAGTTTGTACTGTAATTCTTTTTCCGCGAATGGTCGGTTTGCCATTGCAAATATCCTGATCAATTGTAATTCTGTCCATTAAGTATTCCATGTTGTGTATTTTTATAAATATACGAACAATACAACGACATCCCTCCCTTTCAATATTACATCTTGTAACAGCCGGGCTGGAATTGGCTATGTTTAAGGTTCATTGAATCAAGTCCTGTGCTTTATCCCACCAGATCCTTCGTTCCGCTGCGCTCCACTCTGGATGAACTGTGCTTAAAAGCAAATATTTTTTGAATAATTTTCATCAAAAGTTGTTT
>JBBDNB010000012.1 GCA_040877935.1 Chitinophagales bacterium | reverse complement strand
GTCATTGAAAAATTAATGGGATCTTAGATTTATGGTGCTTTTCGACCAGACACTACCTACTTCCGCATCTTCAAATACTTTTTCAGTTATTGTGTAAATCTCATTTAGTTCAGTGCTTTTAATCAATTCTTTTCGGATTCCTTCATAATAGGAATTAAACAATAGTGATTTCGGGATAATAAAATGAACAATTCCTTTGTCAAAAACTTGCAGCATTCGCTCAATAAAAAGTATGTAGAGGTTAGTTTTATATTGTGTAAGTGGAAAATGCTTAGTATAAAACTTCTGAGTTTCCTTATCAATTAAGATTCCATAAGGCGGATTCCCAATCACCACATCAAAACCGCCTTTGTATTCGGTGCGGAAGGCGTGTTCGTAGGAGCAGACAAACCCTTCTATTATCTTTTCTATCTTTTTATTCTGTGGTAGCTCGTGCTTTGTGCGGTTGTTTTGTATGTATTCAATTGTATGCCAGAGTTGCTTCTCATCTTCAATTTCATTGCAGCCAAACTTTTGTGTCCACAGGGATACCGATTTTTCTTTTCCTTTCTGGACAAGGGGATTAATCCCCTTGCTGCTGTTGTTATCCTTGTTTCCTTCCCGGGCATGGTCAGTACCAGGATCTTGGGCAAGGGGTTTCAACCCCTTGTTGTTGCTATTGCTATCAGGGGGCTGAAGCCTCTTGTTGAACATGCGAGCAGTTCTGCCCTTTATCTTTTGCATTATACCGGAGACTTCCTCTTCATCACATACCAACAACAAATGCATGTGATCGCCACAAATATTATAGGCCATTACATTCAGCCCGTCTTCGTCAATTATCTCAGCTACCGTATTTGTAACCAGGAGTTCATCCTCCGGTTCCAGCCAAATAGGTTGTGCTTTTGGACGCAGGCCATTGTCGCGTTTCTCCCGCACATTGTAATCAACCATCCGCTGTGAGGTACGGCTGTCGTGCGTAGCTGTGGTAATGTGAAAGGCTTTTTTATTCTTTTCGGGAAATACGTTTGAAAATTCCTTTTGCCAGTTAAAAGCCTTTCCCCCTGCCACTTTCGGATCATCAATCAGCGAATTGCCACATTTGATGTTATTGTTAAGGGATGTGAGCTTGCGCCCTCTTTGTGCCGTGCGCAGCCATAGGGACAGCTTGGCGATTTCTACGCTTTCCTCATTGATGTCAACCCCATAAATGTTTTGCTCAAGGATATGCGTTTCAATATCGCTCAACACCATTGGTGATTTGTGGTATTGGGCAGTCAGTTCATCGAGGTAGCGGTGTTCGTCAATGAGAAATTCCAGTGCCTGGTTGAGGAAAGCACCGGAACCACAGGCCGGGTCGCAAATTTTCAAATCAAGCAGCCAATCCCGGTAGGCTTTTAAGTCCTCTATACCCTTTTTGGACCGTTTACTGGCCTGGCCAAAGCGTTCATCAGTAATTTTGAGTTTTTCTTTCTTTTCTTCGCAGAGTTTGCCAATGGTATTTTCAACAATATATTTGGTGATGTATTTAGGCGTATAGAAAACGCCATCCTTTTTCCGCTTGCTTTTACTCTTGTCTATCTCCTGCCCTTCCAGTTCGGCTGTGATGATCTCAATTTCGCTCAGCGAGTTTTCAAAGATGTGTCCGAGAATGTTTACATCTACTTCACTCTGAAAATCGTAAGCAGTGAGTTTCTGCGTATGTTTCAATAATACTTCATCGTCAATTTTGATGTTATCCAAAATCAAATCTTCCAGAAATAAACCACCGTTATACCCAAAGATTTCCGCCCTGTCGCCTCTTGCTGGCCTGCCGGAATTGATAAATCCAAAATACTGCTTGTAAATTTCATACAAGCTCTTACTCTCTCCCCAATCTTTATCATGACTCCATTTCTCAATAATCTTGGAAATTGAATTGGGAGGCAATAATCCGCTATCTTCTGAAAAGAAAATGAACAGGAAACGGTCGAGGAGTTTCTGTGTTTTCTTAAACATCATCAATTGATCATCCTGCGGATGATTCTTGACCATATTGTGCCACAAGTCCGTTCTAAAAACTGAATAATCCTTATACAATTGCTTGGTAATGTTCTCTTCCGCAAGTAGGCTCTCTTCTTTTACTTTAAGTGGAACACCACTCAACAAATTATCAGCGTTTAAACAAAGCCAGAGTAACTTGAAATCATCAAGAGAAAGTGTAAAAAGATTAAATTCAATATGATCTACGGCATTGTGAATGAAAAATCGGAGCTTTTCAAAATTGGAAGTAATCACATAAACACAAGCTGAATGATTGTTTTTGTAATTGAAAGCTTGTTCATTGACTTTATCCAGATCTTTGGTGTCGGTTCCTTTCAGTTCGATAATGCCCAATACCTTATTTTTAGCCAAGGGAGCATGCTCCCTTGTTAAAATGGCTCCATCCGTCTTCTTCGCTCCCTTTTCATTTTTGAGTTCGGTGGTAAGATTGAAATCTGGCTCAGGATTAAGTGTATAGCCCAAAATTTTCACAAACAACTCCCTCAGAAATCCTTCTTGAAACTGTTCTTCTTTTGAATTCCTGATATTTTGTTGCCGAGCAGAATCATGAAAGTAGGCAATGAACTTTTCATAAGCTGCATTTACAACCTTGTCGTCTTGTGATTTGAGGTGCTTATTGAGAACTGAGTTTTGGAAAAATGACATTTATGCTTTCTATTACTTTTGCAAAATTTAAGTCTGAAATATACAAGAAATCATCAATAATAATCTTATAAGTTGGAAAGGGTGTGCTTACTCAAACAAGGGAGCATGCTCCCTTGTCGTACATCCGTTAGAAAGCAAATACCACTTAATTGTCTACCCTATCTATTTTTAATTTCATTCCCGACAAGGGGTTTAAACCCCTTGCTGTTGAAACGATTCCGCCACTACCCCATCTATTTCTGATTTCAATTCCCAGCCTTTATTAATGTATTCTATAAACCCGGACAAGGAGCCTAAACCCCTTTTGGTAAAGACGATGATAATGGAAATGAAGTCGAAGCAGCATCTCTATGGTTCCCACCTTTTCTCTATCAGAGTTGAGTGCCCTAATAAACATCTACTTTCAGGGAAAAGTCAGTTCCCTGACTTACAATACGCAGCAAATAAAGTCCAGGAGCCAAATTGTCAACAGGAACTTGAACTTTACTGAGCTGGTCAAAATGTTGAACAAAGATGGATTTGCCCTCAATGTTGTATAATTGCAAAGTTACTTGATTTACAGATTGGTCGAACTCAACTGAGAATTCGTCCCCACCCACAGGATTTGGGTAAATATGCACATTACCCTCTTGTAAATATGATTCAGTGCTCTGCATGTCAATACTAAATTTATCCGTAACATCATATGGCACTTGCAAATTTCCAGCCTGATCTTTGCAAATTTCCACATGCAGATCAATATCCGGCAATACTTCTGAAGCATTTACTACATCATAGGTGGCAACAAACTTCAATGAATTTGCCCAGTAACTGCTGTTGATATTATAGCTCATTGTTTTTGCCAGCGGGTCTTCGGCAGGAAATATAACTGCAGGCTTCATTGAGGTGTCCATTTCTTCATTGTATAAGATGCTAAGGTTGAACGAGCCAACACCTGTATGTGTATCCGTAACCACAGTCACATTTGGTGTTATTAAAACAATCTCTGGATTCTCAGTGTCAATTGTAAACAAATTGGGTGTTTCACATTCAACCTGTACATATTTTGCCAAATTCTGTCCACCTGAAACACGAACATTAATGCTATCCATTCTTTCATTGGCATCTACTACGTTATAAGTCAATTCATGCTCAACTTTTGAAGACCAGTCAGCAGCTACTTGCGTTAAACTCTGTGCCATTGGATTGTCTTTAGGGAAATTAACTGTAGGTGTAATCGATGTGTCCATTGGTTCATCAAAATTGATTGTAATCACAAAAGTATTGGCTCCGGTGTCAGCATCAGCAATCACAAGTTTATTAGCGAAAATGGAATTTACCTTTGGCTTGAGCTTATTTCTTTCGAAATAATCCGCTGCAAAATAAAACGCCTGCGGGCCAATTATGGCGCCCATAAAACGGCCATTAATGTCATCGGCTGGCGGATGAATGCCTCCCCAGATGCGCGAAAGACTACACTGATCGGAAGCATCCCGGTAGGTGGCCCATTGTAGAGTTACATCTTTACTCGGGCCGTCCTCAAATACCAAAAATTCATCTTTGGGTGCATGAAACTCTCCCATACCACCAGGGAAATATTCATCTCCTGTAATAAGCGTTAGCACTTCCGCTGCAGCACGTGAATAAGTTGAGTGACCGGAAACGTATCCAGCGAAAGGAGGCGTAATAAAGGTGGGGCGTTGATAAGGCCACCAATTTTCTGCTAAAATCCAGTCCACTCCTGCAACATCTGTTGCAGGGTTGCTAATAGAGTCGGGTCCTTGCCAGGCATATAACTTAATCTTGTCAACATGCTGATAGTTATTTCCTGCAAGCGAATCCGTAGAATCAACTACTTCAATATAACCCGGAACCAGGGGAATACCATTTTTAGAATAATTTGATAATGAGGTATCAGTGCTTTGTCCCTGGCCAGCCATATAACGAATAGCCGAAATTGGCCGTATGTAATCATACCAACCTTTCACACTCCAGGAACTAATAGCCACATCATGCATAGTACCTCCCAATGTGAAGTAGCATTTAACATCCCATTCAAGCTCATCAATTGTCGCTCCCTGCCCTTGCCACTTCCTTTTTGACATAGGATGATCATTGACGTAGTTTAAAATCGTGAACCAGTGACCCGGAGGTGTTTCTGAATCGGGGCCATCTGCCCAAAATTCGGCCAGTACACGCGTGTAATCGCCTCTTGGCACCATCTGTGGAGCATAAGGTTGCCCTGTCACCGGGTTCATGGAATGACCAGGGCTTGGGTCTCCTCCATTGATTCGATCATAGAAATTGGGGTAATCCGAAAAATTTGTTGGGTAATTCTGAATGTTGCCGATTCCAGAGGGAGAAATATCCCACATTACACTGTCTGCAGGATCAAGATGGGCTGACCACACTGCGGTAAGCGAAAATGTCAACTTGTATTCATTCGAAAGTCCACCGCCATTGGCTGTGTCAAGCAAGGGTGGAGGACCCGGATCGTGCCAAATGTTGTAAGTATTGCCATTTCTCGTTCGAGTGGTTTTATCTGCATCCGTCAATGAAAAAGGTGTTACATCACCCCATTCAGGGCTTAAAAAATCGGGTATGTTAATCGGGATTATATTTCCCGATTGGTCAATAAAAACATCGAGCGTTAAAGGTTGCCAACGATTGGGATCAAGAATATCTGGATTACCCGGAAGTTCAGGAATCAAGGTTGGATTAGCAGGAGTATAGTAAGCATTATCATAGCTAAACTGTTCCCGTGAACCATCTTGTAAACCAAAATCAATGTATGATTGTGCAATATAATTCCCCAAAGCTGCTGGACTACCCGAGGCATAATTAACGCTGTGAAAGCTGGTATCGTAGCCCATGGCCAGGAATATTGAATCAATATTGCGAAAAATCACTGACACACCCGGTGCATTACTAAAGCGATGTCGCAACAAGCGGTATGCTGCATAGCTAATGGCTTCTTCTCTTGCTGCGGTTTTATCTGCTGGTATTGGTATGCATAAAAAAGGACAAACAAATGTATCAACCGTATCTCCTAACAAATAAGGCGCTGCAGATCTGTCATAAGCTGCCCAGGCATCATACATTGCAGCAGAGACATGAAATAGGTTTCTTGCATGAATGGTAGGACGGGCAAAGTCATTGCGAATGGCATCTAAAAGTGCATCATTCCATTGTCGTGCTACGGAATGTTGAGCTGTTGCCTCAAAAGAAAAAATGCTCACTAACAGAAACATTAATGAAATCCTGTATAAAACCATAGAAAATATTTAAAATTCAGGAGTAACGCAGAATAAATGTAATTAATTTAGATAACAATTTCCAGAAAATATTGTTACAATCCTCTTTACAGCCAATATAGTTCATAAACCATTTGATCGATTCCTGCCGCTACCTTACTTGTTTCTAATTTCAACTTTTGCTTAGACAATCACCTCAAAAACCCCTGCGCCCGCACGGATTTGTGGATTTCCTTTATGTCTTCGGGGATTTCTGCTCTCAATAGCCAATTGACATCAAAGCCATTATTTATGGCCATTTTCATCAAAGAATGATTGGCGGAAATCAATTCGCCCAATTGAGTCAATGGTTCTCTGAATTCTACAAAGTAATCTTCGTCCAAAGCCTGAATAAGCATTAAAATCTTGAAAGCCCGAGCGATAATATAAATGCAGAGTTTGTACTTCCTTTGTATTGAACTCTCCTCAATTATAGAATTGGTCTCCTTCAGGGCTTCGTTCAGCATAAGTAAATTCAGGCTTGCCTCGCCAAATTTATCCTTGGTGGTATAGACATGTTCGTTTATCTCACCGCTCACATCCCGCAAACACATCATAAGGTGGCCAGGGCTATGAACCCACTCAGCGATATTAAAAAACTTTGTTTTTATGCGCGTTTCCAATTCCGTTCTTTTTTCATCTACAGAATCGGTGCTGAGCAGCTCAAAATGCAGTCTATTCGCCAGTGCCAAATCTTTTTTCAGCAATCTTAAAATCAATTTGTCCTTTTCCTCGGGCGGCAATGCCTTTATTGCCAATTTAAAATCCTTTTCAAATCTCATCATATCGGTTTTATTCCTGTCAAATATATCTGTTTCACTTTTTAAAGCAGAAAGATTTATCATAAAACCCCAAGCATTCTGTAATTTCACAGTGTGAAAAAATCAGCACCCTATATTGATTCACTGGTGATCGCAATCATTGTGCTGTCGGGTTTATTGCATCCCGATCCCCTTGTTTTTTACAAGAGTGCTGTTCAGGTATTTTTCATCATTATCATTCCTTTGTTTACTTTCAGCTTTTTGGTTTACCGCTTTTCCGAGCGATATGGAAACCGCATTCAGGGCATTCGCAAAAAGTTTCCGCCCATTGCCAAAGAAGCCTTTGGATCTGGACGAGCGGCCTTTATTGTTTCCTTTATGGCAGCATGGCCAATTGGCTTAAGCAGAGCGGGTTATGAAACAGGATTGGTCTGGACATTGGAGGAAATGGGCTTAGATTGGTGGATGGTTGTTTTGCAAATGTACTTTGGAATTATTGCCGTAGATGCCTGGACCTATTGGAAGCACCGCCTCTTGCACACCAAATTGTTTTTCCCTTTTCACAAGCACCACCATTCTTTCCGCGACCCCACTCCTTTTGCGGGATTTGCTGTTGGTCCAGTGGAAACGGTGCTTACTTTTTGGCCTTTGTTATTGATTTGCATTCCCGAAGCCAAACATTTTGCTCCGCTCTATTACACGGCAATTGTCTCTTTCGTGCTATTAAATCTTTACCTGCATTGCGGTGTTACGTTTAAATTTTTGGAGAAATTGCTTCCCAAAGTATTGCTGAACAGCTCAGCCTGGCACAATGTGCACTACAGCGATGTCAATGCCAATTTCGGAGAGGTATCCTTTATTTGGGACAAAATCTGCAAGACAAGCAGGGAAAGCTTGAAGTATTGATTGATGCTTGGGGGTTTTTAAACGAACGGTATAAAACTCACAGCTTCAGTACTTTCACCACTTCCCAGGAATCTTCTCGCTGTATTCTTACGAAATACACGCCTCTGTGAAGCGTCTGTATTCCGTTCATTCTCATTTCAGAATAAACCCCAGCTTCAAGTTGCCAGTCGTTTTCAAATACTATTCTTCCGATATAATCCACCAATTGCACTTTCACTGTTTCTGCTTCTTCCACTTTCATCAGTAAGTTTAAGTGGTCTGTAAACGGATTGGGGAAAACATTGGCTTCCAGCGCTTTTATATTTCCATTGCCACCTTCATTCAAGGCCAGCAAATACGCTTTGCCAAAGTTGGGAATACCATAGCCGTAATCATTATCCGGATTGTGATAGCGATCTGAACTCTGGCGAATCACTTCCAGCATTTCAGCGCTGCTCAAATCTGGAGCTGCCTGCCACAAACATGCAGCCATTCCAGAAATGTGCGGTGCAGAAAAAGAAGTGCCATTGCCTTTTCGCACATCTCCATTTTGATCTATTAAAGCAGTATTCCACCCCACTCCCACTACATCGGGTTTGATGCGGCCATCATAGCTCGGACCGCGAGAACTGAATGGTGCCAAATCACCCGCAGTATTCACCGCACCAACTGTCAATACACCATCGGCATCGGCAGGAGCAGTGATATAATACCAATCAGAACTACCGGAATTTCCTGCACTGGTCACAACCAAAATACCCTTTTTGGCAGCCATAGTTGCCCCCCTTGTAATAGCAGTGGTTTGCCCATCCATATCACTGTAACTGTAGTTTAGAGTAGTGTCCTGAAAAGTACTGTAGCCCAGTGATGAATTGATAATATCCACGCCCATGCTATCGGCCTTTTCTGCCGCCAATATCCAAAAATGCTCTTCTATGGGGTATTCGCTGTCCGTGTTTTCAGTTCTGAAAAGTACATAATTGGCATCGGGAGCAGCACCTGTAAATTGACTGTCAATTTTTCCGCCCATTACCGACAAAACCAGGGTTCCGTGTGTACTTTTTGCATAAATATCAGGGCTATTTTTCACCAGGTCTCCTCCTTTCGATACGCGGTTGTCGGCATAAAGGTCAGAAAAGGCTGAAATTTCGGGTGTCCCTGAAAAACCGGCATCCAGAACAGCAATAGTTTTACCCTTTCCGGTGTAGGATTTATCATGTAGGTATTTGCCGTTTACCAACTCCATCTGCGCATCGGCAGCACCATATGTATTATGGGCAAAAACCAGGGATTTCTTTTCCCTTACTGCTACCGGTCTGGGAATATCCTCTTCTTCAATTCGGTAAACAGGTTTTATATCTGTCACAAAGCTTTCATTGGAAAGGGCTGATAATTGAGTAGAGTCATTTATTTCAACAATCAGGGAATTCAACCATTTTGAACTGCCCAAAACCTCAATGCCCAATTGTGCTACCTGCTGAATGTATGCCGGATTAACGGGCAAATCAGAGCTGTCAATTGGAATTCCTGCTTTTCCCCTGCGAATCAAAGCTTTTTGGGATAGGAAGGAATTGGCATCTTCAATACTGTATGGGGTACCTTTTTTGTCTTTTAATTCTACCCAGTAACGTGTATAGCGATAAGTTTGGGCATAGATCAGGAAATCACTAAATAAAACAGTGGAGAAGAGTACAATTAAAAATGCAGTCTTTTTCATTTTTTATAATCCAGAATATTCATTCTCAGGATAAAACCAGACTCAGGTTTAGACCAGGGATTGCTCACATTTTGTTTTTCCAGGTGCAAAAATTCCCTTTCTATTAAACCAACCCCCCTGGCGTATCGTTCTTCGGAAAAGGTTTTTTCTATCAGGTTTTCTTCATCAATATGTGCAACAAGCAGGGTTTCTGAGAAGGTGTTGCCATTTACTGTAGCTGGAACACCTGTCTCAGTAATTTCGTATTCCCAGCCTTCATAATAATCTATTTCAGGCGTGATTTTAAGGAATTTATTGCCCCTCCAGGTTTGTCCCACATCGGGAGGAAATACCAGTTTGATGAAGCGAAGATTTTCTTCAATTCGTTCAGCAGATGTTTGATTTAGCACTGAATACCATGCGTTTTTTATACGCCAACTCTGCGTGGAATCTTTGCGTACGTAACGTTCAATGCGATTTGCTTCCCTACCTTCATTATCTATAAATATAGATTCGATGTATTCTCTTATCTGATACCTGTTGGTATCTGAACGTGGCGGATTGAAATTGTTGTCAAAAGTGATGGAGTCAACTTGATAAATGACATAATGCCCGGTGTCAACAGGATAGTAATCGTATTGATAATCCGGCTGGTAATCGCTGTTCTTTTTACTGCAAGAAAAAATAAAGAAAAGCACTAAAGCCAATATCAGTAACAACCCGGTTTTTGTAAAATTCATAAGGCTAAAAATAAGAAATATACGGGTAATGGATAGAATCAAAATTGTAATTATACTTTAGCAAAATGGTTATGAATTTTGAAACTGCATAAGGCTATAAAATGAAAATTTTTCAAAACATACAAATTAAGCCCTTATATGATGTTGAAGAACTGCTTTATGTACTGCAAAATGCTGAAGATTATGTAATCAAAGCAGATGGAGTGATGCCCGATTTAAATATGGCCGAGGCAATACTCAAAGAAAAACCACCTGGAACTCAAGAATTTCAAAAAATAGTTTTGGGCATTTACTACAAAGATCAAATCATTGGTTTTTTCGATTTGATCCTGGATTACCCCAATCAATCCACAATGCACATTGGTCTTTTGTTGATTGTAAAAACATATAGAGCTAAAGGTTTTGGCACATTATTGATAAATGAGCTAAAGGATATCGCAAGTTTTCTCGGCTATAAAAAGCTTAGGGCCGCCATTATTGAAGAAAACAAATCGGTTGAAAAGTTTTGGTTAAAATCAGGTTTTACAGCCGCTGGAATTATAAAAGAATTTGAAGGAAAAAACAACAGGTCAAGTTGTGGGATATACGAATGCGTTATTCAATAAGCATATAAAAACTGAGCATTGATCAAAAAATTTCACTCTAAAAAGTCCTTGAAAAATTCACCCCAAAAGCAAATTGCTGATCAATGGTTGGGTAACCATAAATATTGAAACTCATGTCTTTGCCCTTAAGAGAACGGTTGGCGATCAGGTTCCAGGAGCCCATTGCAATTGCAAGAGATCCAAAGCCTATATTTGCCAAGGAAATATTTTTCATGGGTTTAGTATTAGGATGGTCGATAGTGGTCATCTTTGAATACACCAATGCCCCTATGGCGATTTGCCAAGCACCTGTTGCCAATCCTGTTATGGAATGCCTCCTATGATCTACACCTCTTACTGCCTGAATTGTATTTACGGTACTTAGAGTAAGGTTGCCTCCAGTAGAAAGGGCTGAGAATAAACCATAAAATGTGATTGTAACTTCACTTGGATATCCATACTTTGGCTGAATCATTGCACATTCCTCTTTGGTCAATCCACTGGATCTAATCCATTCATCTACATCAGTATCGCTCATAGCCAATATTTCTTCGTATTTGTACTTCTCGTTTATTGACTCTACCACTTCCCTTCCAAGACTTTGTTCTATCATATATCCAACCGCACAAATCCTTCCGTGTTTATCAATAAAACAAGGTCTGCGCTCACCAGGATAATCATAATTTTTCGGGAAGATTCCAGCAAGTCTGTACTCACGAAGCAGGTTGAGCATCTCAGCTCTTTTAGATTTTAAATCAGGCGATGAATGAGAAACATCCTTGGCTCTAAGTAGGCTTTCCACATATTTTAAGTGGGTATGGATACGGGTGTTTTCATCAGTATCTTTATGTGGTTTTGCATCAAATTTTTCTATAAAAGAAATATCTCCGATTAAAGCATTGACACTTTGTTTATTTGCCTTTGGGACATTATTACAGGACCAAAATACTGGTTGAAAAAGCAGAAAACATACAACTATAAGCCTATGCATACCATCTTTAATTTACAGGTAAGCAATATACAATTTAATTGTGAAAATTAAAAAGCCATTTACTGCTATAAATCCAAAGAAAGAAAATTTTCTAAGTCTATTTGTGCCCTTTGCTTTGTAGTAAAAAAATTAGCCACCAAGGCACAAAGAAAAGTGAACCTCTTACTTGCAATAAGATTACATTGATTCTCTGTAACTAAAAAGCCTAAAAATAAAATAGATATCATATATACTTAGTACCTTTGGGGCTTTGTGGCGGAATAGTTTAGAGTCTTTGCATATTTGTGGTCAATAAATCACCCATCAAACCTGGCCTGGATAATACCACCACCAACCACATCATCGCCTTCATAGAACACTGCGGATTGACCGGGGGCAATAGCATCTACTGCCGAGCGGAATTCTACTTTGATTTTACCATCAGCCGTATTGTATAGATCGGCCATCGTGCCATCGTTTTTGTAGCGGATTTTTACCAAAGCCTCAAATCCATCGGGAATACTATCGTATTTGATCATATTCAAGCCGCCCACATACATATTGCTCTTCTTCAGCTCATCACGCGTACCCAGAACAACAGTATTGGTATCGGGCTGTATTTCCGTAACGTACATCGGTTCACCAAATGCCAGTCCTAGCCCTTTGCGTTGTCCAATGGTATAAAAGGGATAGCCTTCGTGTTCTCCGATAATGTCGCCTTCGCTATTTACAAATTTTCCGCCTTCCACTTCATCCTGCAGTTCAGGCACACGCCTTTTCAAAAAGCCGCGGTAATCATTATCGGGCACAAAACAGATTTCATAGCTTTCGGCTTTTTTGGCCAGGGAATCGTAGCCCCAGTCAAAACACATTTTACGGATATCGTCTTTTAGATAATCGCCCAGCGGGAAAAGCGTACGGGCCAGGCATTTTTGGCTCACGCCCCACAAAACATAAGACTGGTCTTTGCTTAAATCTTTGGCCTTTGAAACGATGTGGCGGCCATTTTTCTCGCGCAATTTGGCATAGTGCCCTGTTGCAATATAATCACAGCCCATAGCATCGGCACGTTTGAGCAATGCCTCCCATTTGATATGCGTATTGCACAGCACACAAGGATTGGGCGTTCTTCCTGCCAAATATTCATCCACAAAATTGTCGATTACATAATCGCCAAACTCGTTACGGATATCAATAATATAATGTGGAAACCCTACTTCAACAGCTACTTGCCGGGCATCATTAATGGAATCAAGCGAGCAGCAACCGGTTTCTTTTTTCGAGCCGCCAGAAGTGGCATAATCCCAAGTTTTCATTGTAATACCAATTACATCATAACCTTCATTGTGCAGCATTACGGCAGTTACGGTACTGTCAATACCACCGCTCATTGCTACCAATACTTTTCCTTTTTTGCGCATTACAGATTTCTAACTTTAGCAGTTTCTAACTGCAAAAGTAAGGATATGGTTTCTCAAAACTAAAGATTCAGAGAATCGCAGTAGAAATCGAAATTTCAAATTCCTGAGGTAAAAGTTTGATTAGAGAACAGTTGGATAAATAAAATTTAAGAATCAAATTTGTAGCGGCTTAATTTTTGCATTGTTGCTTTGGATACTATGGCGCAAAAATTGGCCGTGAGCAGTAGTTTTGAAAGAAATACATGCACGTGTGGAAGATTTATTTCTTTTATTAATTGCCCTTTTTAGCTGGAAAAAATAGCATTACAACAAATAAAGCAAGAGATAAAGTATAGGTAGTCAGGGCAATAAAAAACTTGTACATAATTTTCACTTCTGTGAATTTTTTTGGTTAAAAAAGAGATGTATTAATGTGATGCAAAATTAAGATAAATAGTTGCATTAGCATAAAATCTGTGTATAAATTAATGCTAATTTTTGTAAAAAACAAATAACCCCAATTTTTAAACTTTTTATCAAATTTTAGTTCAGCTAAAAAGAGTAAATTGTAAGCGAGTAGCTATGGAAAAGATTAGGGACTATACAGTAATCGGCAGTGGGTTTGGCGGCAGTGTTTCTGCCATGCGCCTGAGCGAAAAGGGCTACAATGTAGCAGTGCTGGAAAAAGGGAAAAGATACAGAACTGAAGATTTCCCCAAAAGCAACTGGAACCTGAAAAAATACCTGTGGGTACCGATCATAAAATTCTTCGGTTTTCAAAAACTCACCTTTTTCAAAAATGTATTTGTGCTCAGCGGTGTGGGTGTTGGAGGTGGTAGCTTGGTTTATGCCAATACCCATATGGTTCCTCCCGATGCATTTTTCAACAATCCTTCCTGGGGACATCTTAAAGACTGGAAAAATACGCTCGCTCCCTTTTATGATCTGGCGAAGAAAATGCTGGGCACCATCCCCTACCCTAAGTTCTACGAGGAAGATCGTTTACTGAAAGAAGTAGCAAATGACATGGGGCGTGGCGATACCTTTGCCAAAGTAAATGTGGGTGTATATTACGGGGATACAAAAAAATGGAAGGATCCCTATTTCAAAGGACTGGGACCTCAGCGAAAAGGCTGCGTGGAATGTGCAGGATGTATGGTCGGTTGTCGCTATGGTGCCAAAAACACACTGGACAAAAACTACCTGTATTTTGCAGAAAAATTTGGGGCAGAAGTCCATGCTGAAACACTGGTCACAAAAATAGAATACAAAGACGGAATCTACCACATTCACACACAAAGCAGTACAAGCTGGTTCGGGCGCAACAAAAAAGTCTATAAATCCAAAGGATTGATTGTAAGTGGTGGAGTGCTCGGCACCATGCAATTGCTCCTGAAGCAAAAATACGAACTCAAAACCATGCCCGGGATATCCGATACTTTGGGCGCGCAATTAAGGACCAATTCCGAATCGCTTTGCGGTGTAATGGGCGGAGACAGAAAACTCAACAATGGCGTGGCCATTTCCACTGTATTCAACCCGGATAACGATACCCATGTGGAAATCGTAAAATTCCCCGACCACAGTGGAGCACTTTCTCGGCTGTCAACAATTGCAGCTGGCGAAGGCAATCCGCTCGTTCGCACGAGCAAAATGATAGGCAATATTATAGCACACCCCATGCAAACCCTGAGAGCTTTTTTTACCTTTAACCAACCGCGCACCGGCATTATTTTCCTGGTAATGCAATCGCTTGACAATTCCATGAAAATGATCTGGAAAAAAGGTTTGTTTGGCAGCGGCATGAAAATATCCAACCGCGGGCAAGGTAAGGTTCCCGCTTTTATCCCACAAGGACAGGAGGTGATGAAACGCTATGCCAAAAAAGTAAATGGCGTGCCCATGAATGCCCTCACCGAAATCATGTTCAATATGTCCACAACAGCGCATATCCTGGGCGGCTGCCCTATGGGGAAATCAAAAGAAGAAAGCGTAATCAATGAAAATTTTGAAGTACACGGCTACCCCAATATGCATGTGCTGGACGGCTCTGTCATTCAGGGGAATCTCGGTGTGAATCCAAGCCTTACTATTACGGCACTTAGCGAATACGCCATGTCCCAGATTCCTGAAAAACCTGGAAACACCCAGAAATCACTGGATCAATTGATGCAGCAGCAGGAACAACAGGGACAACAACAAGGGGATTAATTCCCTTGTCGCATACATTGTTTTGTTTGTTTGTTTGTTTGTTTGTTTGTTTGTTTGTTTATTGTTTGGGCGTGCCCCTTCGGGTCGGGCTGTTCCGCTCTATCTTTTGGTGCAGAAGCAAAGTGTTGCAAATGGACTTAGGAAATAGCTTCCGCTGGTCGCTTTTCCAAAATCCCCCATTCCAATTGCAGCGCAAAACTCGGAAATGCATATCTTAGCGCAGTCAAAATGCGATCAATAACAAGACTATGAAAGATTTCAAAAGAATAATGCTCTGCCTCGACTTTACCGCGATGGACAATATGCTGGTAGATTACCTGTCATTTTTGTGCAAACAGCACAAGCCTGAAAAAATCTATTTCATACATGTATCAAAGCACCTGAGCGTAGAATCAGAATTAAAGGAAAAATTTCCCGAACTGGCAGAGCCTCGCGATGAGAAACTGGAACACGACATGAAAGAAATGGTCGCCACACATTTTCCCGATGTCAAAAATTTTGATGTTGAATACAAGGTAATTGAAGGCTCTCCGCTAAAGGAAATCCTGCACTGGAGCCAGATCAAAAACATTGACCTATTGTTGCTGGGCAGAAAACGTAAACTCACAGGCAGCGGAGTATTGCCCGATAATATTTCCAGAAAGATCAATTGTTCCCTGTTTTTTGTAAATGAATCACCAGCACTGCAGCTCAAAAATATTTTTGTGCCCAGCGATTTTTCCAAAAATTCAATATTGGCACTGAAAGAAGCTGTTGCAATAGCAGAAACTTACCCTGAGCCTAAAATTTATTTTCACCACATATACCAGCTCCCTACAGGGTATTACAAAACAGGGAAATCAGAAGAAGAATTTGCGCAGATCATGCGTGAAAATGCAGTAAAGAAATACCTGAAGGTAATTGAAGAAAATGGATTAGAAAAAGTGCCCATAACCCCTGTTTATACTTTTGATGAAGATCAATCCCATTCTGAATTGATTTTACAAAAAGCACTTGACAAAAAGGCTGATTTAATTATAGTTGGTGCAAAAGGCCGAACTTTCACTACAGCTTTATTGCTTGGCAGTGTAACTGAAAAATTGCTGCGCATCAACAAAGAAATTCCAACATTGGTGGTAAAGGTGAAAAACAAAAATTTAGACCTGCTCGAATGGTTGAAGATTGTATAACTGAAGCTTTACAAAAAATAAAATATCCCCGTACCTTAAACAAATTTCCCTGATTCAAACAATTTAGCTATTTTATGCATTGATTTTAAAAATCAAAAAAAAACATAAAATGACTAAAACAGCCCTCAACCTCAGCCAAAAGCTGATCAAGAATCACTTGCTGGATGGCGAAATGAAACCCGGCAGCGAAATCGCTCTAAAAATTGACCAGGTACTGCAGCAAGATGCCACTGGAACACTTATAATGCTGGAGCTGGAGGCCATGAAGCTCAAAAAAACAAAAGCTGAAGTGGCTGTACAATACGTTGACCACAATCTCCTGCAGACTGATTATAAAAACATGGACGATCATATTTTCCTGCAATCGGCAGCTAAAAGATTTGGCTACTGGTTCAGCCGTTCGGGCAATGGCATCAGCCATGCTGTGCACATGGAACGCTTTGGAAAACCCGGCAAAACACTACTGGGTTCCGACAGCCATACCTGTGCAGGCGGTGGCCTGGGAATGCTGGCCATTGGCACAGGAGGATTGGATGTTGCAATGGCATCTGCCGGAGAACCCTATTATGTGAAAATGCCAAAGATCATGGGCATAAAACTCACTGGAAAATTGCCCGATTGGGTCAGTGCTAAGGATGTGATCCTTGAAATGCTCAGAAGATTTGATGTAAAGAGCGGACGCAGCTATATCCTGGAATATTACGGCCCGGGAGTGAAAGAACTTAGCACCTGGGACCGGCACGTCATTGCCAATATGGGCACAGAGCTCGGAGCCACTACTTCAGTTTTTCCCTCCGATGAGATCACTCGGGAATTTCTTAAAAAGGAAGGGCGCGAAAATGACTGGCAAGCAATGAAAGCTGATGAGGGAGCCAAATATGATCATAATGAAGCAATCAATCTCTCAGAATTGCAACCCCTGATTGCAATGCCCAGCAGTCCGGGAAATGTAGTGCCCGTAAGCGAAGTAAGTGGAAAAACCGTATCACAGGTTGTGGTAGGCTCCTCTGCCAATCCCGGCCTGCGCGATTTCTGGATTGTGGCCAAAATACTAAAAGACCAATTTACTGCTGCCGATGTATCGCTTGATGTCAATCCTTCTACGCGACAGGTATTGCAAAACCTTACCGAAATGGGGGCACTCAGCGATTTGATTGCTGCCGGTGCGCGCATTCACCAATCGGGCTGTATGGGCTGTATAGGTATGGGGCAGGCACCTGCAAGCAACCGCATCAGCCTTAGGACCATGCCCCGAAATTTCCCGGGAAGATCGGGAACGGACAATGACAAAGTTTTTCTCTGTAGCCCGGAAACTGCAGCCGCAGCTGCTCTAACTGGTGAAATTACCGACCCGAGGACGCTGGAGGACAAACTCAATATCTCCTATCCAAAATGGAAGGAGCCTGAAAAACTAAGCATCAATACACAAATGTTGGTGGAGCCCAATGGCGGTGATCAGAAATTGATCAAGGGGCCAAACATTAAAACCCTACCTGAATTTGACGCCCTGCCTGATGAATTGGAAATCCCTGTTTTATTGAAAATGGGCGACAATATCTCTACCGATGAAATTCTGAAAGCCGGAGCGGAAGTGCTTGCCTTGCGTTCCAATATTCCAGAGATCAGTAAATATTCCTATTATGTGATTGATCGCGGCTTTTACGATCGTTCTGTTGAAACCCAGCGGGATTTTGATGGCTTTGCCGTAGTGGCCGGTGACAACTACGCGCAGGGATCGAGCCGGGAACATGCAGCCCTTGCACCCCGCTACCTGGGACAAAGATGTGCCATTGCCAAATCCTATGCACGAATCGGCTGGCAGAACCTGGTTAATTTCGGGATGATTCCTTTTGAATTCAGCAATCCCGATGATTATGATGCACTGGAGCAAGGAGATGTTCTGCAGCTAAGCGACCTGAAAAACAAAATCAAAAAAAGAGAAAACATCATTGCAGAAATAAAAGACAAATCAAAAAAAATTGAATTAACTTACACCATAAGTGAAAGACAGGCAGAAGTTATACTTGCCGGGGGGATCATCAATTACATGAAATATTAAAACAACATCATGGAATACAAAGCAAGCCTGAATACTTTAGGAAAAATCATTACCGGATTGGTAATATTGTTTTTCATATATATGGGTTATGAAAGTATCAGCTCATTCATTAAAACTCCTGACGACACTACTGTTTTATATCCACAGATAGGAGCCTTCGTTTTGTTATTTCTTGTGATCGTTTTCAGTTATCTCTTTGCTCCAAAAGCATATAAAATAACAGATAGTGAATTACAAGTGCTGCGCCCAGTTGGCAATAAAAAATTCAAATTAAGCGATATAAGTGAGGTGCGATTTGTTGAGAACTCCCTGAAAACAGTAGGAATAAGAACTTTTGGTGTAGGGGGGCTTTTTGGCTATTACGGCAAGTTTTATTTCAAGGACATCGGCAGTGTGAATATGTATGCCACCAAATTGGGAAACCGGATTTTGATCACCATGAAAGACGACAAAAAAATCATACTAACGCCAAACGACCTCAATTTTTCCAGTGATTTGAAAGAAAAGATGGCTTCGACCTGAGGGCAAAGCCCACATTTATTATTAGGATGCCACCAAGACGCTAAGACTCAAAGAAATTCGAATCAGCTCTTTGTAATGGGTTTTAAGAAATCATAATAGATGAAAAATTAAATATCAATCACCCACATATCCTTAGTGCCTTTGCGCCTTTGTGGCAGAAAAGATTAGAATCTTTGTGGCTAAAAAAAATTAGCCACCAAGTCGCAAGGACGCAAAGAAATATAAAATTTATATATTTATAGAAAAAACATGGGATTTGATTCATTGTCTGAACACGAAGAAAAAGTTGGTAGAGCAATAGTAAATGCTGCATATAAAGTGCATAAGGCATTAGGGCCAGGCTTGTTGGAAAAAATTTATGAAGCTTGCATGGCACATGAATTAAGAAAAGAAGGTTTTGATGTGAGACGTCAGGTTGATCTCCCAATACATTATGATGGAATAAAATTTGACGAGGGACTAAGAATGGATTTATTGGTTGATGATTTAGTTATTGCAGAACTCAAAGCCATCAATAAGGTAAACAGAGTTTGGCAAGCTCAAATCATTAGTCACCTAAAGCTAAGCGAATTAAATTTAGGCTATTTAATCAACTTCAATGTGCCCTTGATAAAGGAAGGTATTAGAAGGTATAGAATATAATATGCTTCTTGAAAAGCATAAAATCAAATTTACTATCCCATTTTGTTCTTGGTGACTTTGGGGCTTTGTGGCGGGAAATATTAGAGTCTTTGTGTAGCAAAAAAATAGTCACTAAGGCACCAGGACACAAAGAAAAGTGGATTGCTTTCTTGCAACAGGGTTACATTGATTCTTTGTGACTGAAAAGATTAAAAGTCAAGTAGATATCATATGTCCTTGGTGTCATTGCGCCTTTGTGGCAGAAAAGATTAGAATCTTTGAGGCTAAAAAAAACCGAAAAAGATGGGTTTATAAGTTAGACTAAACACCTTTCCTCGCAAAGAAAAACCGCTCTTTTCCATTGATGTCCCGAATGATATTTTGCTCAGTAAAATAAGCATTGGAAAAAATTTGCAGCACTTCTTTGCCCAGCTTTTCATTGATTTCCAAAAGTAAAAATCCCCGGTGATTCAGATGCCCAATGGCAAAGGCAGCTATTTTTTTATAAAAAACCAGGGGCGATTCCCCTTCTGGCGGATGCAATGCATGTTCCGGTTCAAAATCCTTCACTTCTTCTTCCAGAACATTCCACTCTTTCAGGGTCACATAGGGCGGATTGCTCAGAATCACATCAAAATCAGGTAGATCATTCCAGGTTTCCGTATTGAGAAAATCCTGTTTTATAAATTCCACAGCTACTCGGTTCAGTCTGGCATTTTCATTGGCAATGGCCAGCGCTTCTTCACTGAAATCCACTGCATAATATTCGCCTTTAGCAAACTTCTTAGCTATTGAAATCACTATACAGCCCGAGCCTGTGCCAATGTCAAGTAAATTCCCGGAAAAATCGGGCTTTATTTTTTCCATGGCCAATTTTACCAGTTCCTCTGTTTCGGATCGCGGAATCAGCACTGCCGGACTAACTTTAAATTTAAGATCATAAAAAGAGGTGGAACCACAGATATACTGAATGGGTTCGTGATTGAGCATTCGGCCAATCAATTGCTTCCATTTATTGTGCTGCACATTGGAAAATTCCAAATTTGGATCCATCAATACTTTGTTCCTGTTGATGTCAAAAACATCTTCCAGCAAAATATCCAAACGCGCCCTGGCTTCCCCTGCTCCTACCTGATCAGACAACTTTTTATGCGCATCCCTGTACAAATCCTTTAACAACATCATTGAAGTATTAACTTTACAACAAAGTTGCTTATTTGAAACCGAATCATTCGCTTTTTATTCAAAGATGTTTTGACCTTGCTGCTGGAGGGATAGGTACAGTTGCGCCCAATCCGCTGGTAGGTGCAGTGTTGGTTTACGAAAATAAGATTATTGCCGAAGGCACACATGAAAAATACGGTGCCGCACATGCCGAAGTCAATTGTCTGGAAAATGTAAGCAAAGCCGACCGGGAGCTGATTCCAAAATCCACACTGTATGTGAATTTAGAGCCCTGCTCCCACTTTGGCAAAACCCCACCGTGCAGCGATTTAATTATCGAAAAGAAAATTCCCCGGCTTGTTTATGCCAATACAGACCCCAATCCGCTGGTAGCTGGCAAAGGACTGGAAAAACTGAAAAATGCCGGTGTAGAAGTAATTGGCCCCATAGTGGAAAAAGAAGGTTTTTTTTTAAACAGGCGATTTTTCACTTTCCACAAAAAACAACGGCCATATATTATACTGAAATGGGCGCAGAGCAAAGATGGATTTATCAATAAAGCCGATGGAAAGCAAAACTGGATCACGAGAAAAGCTGCGCGTATTCTCACACACCAATGGCGCTATGAAGAAGCAGCTATAATGGTAGGAAAAAACACGATTGAAACAGATGATCCGCTGCTGAACAACCGCTATTACCCGGGAGAAAACCACCCACTGAGAATTGTAATTGATGCCGAAGCAGAACTGGATTTCAAAAAATATAAAATTGGCAATTCGGATTTGCCATTGCTGGTTTTTAATCACAAAAAGGAAGCAGAGCAAGGTAAAATTAAATGGATTAAAATTTCACCCGATCATTTCCTGGAACAGCTTTTAAATAAGCTTTTTGAAATGAATATCCAATCGCTGATCGTGGAAGGCGGCAGTTTCACTTTGAATCAATTTATTAAACAGGGCTTGTGGGACGAAGCGCGCGTCTTTACCGGAGCACCGCTTTTTAAGGAAGGAATTAAAGCGCCTGCCATTGCTCAAAATGCTGCACAGATTTATTCATTGGAAAAAGATTCACTCTCTATTTATTACAGGCAATGATCTTTTTACTGCTCTCCATTTTATGTTCGACCGCATTGATGGTCATTTTCAAATTGCTGGAACGCTATAATGCGCCTATCTTTCCAGTAATTGTTTTCAACTATGGTACTTGCCTGGTTTTTGGTTTTTTCTTGCTGCCCGCCCCCGAAAAATTTCATCTGGTAGCTACCGAAAACTGGTTTCCCTTCGCCCTGTTTATCGGCATGATGTTTATCCTGCTCTTCAACCTGATTGGCACCTCGGCACAAAAAAACGGCATCAGCGTAACAGCCGTGGCGCAAAAGATGTCGCTGGCCATCCCGGTTGTTGCGGCCTATTTCATTCACCACGAACAAAGCATCAATATCTACAAAGGCATTGGCATAGTACTGGCTATAGCTGCCGTGGTACTGAGTTCTATCCGCAAAGAGGAAATAGAAAAACAAAGCGATAACAGCAACAAAGGCTTGATCCTGCTAATATCACTGATTATTTTCCTGGGCAGTGGACTGGTAGATACTGTGATAGATTACACTCAATCAAATTACCTGGACGATACTTCCCAAAATACTTTTCTCACCACACTGTTTGGAACCGCCTTTTTACTGGGGTTTTTAAAGTTACTTTTCGACCTGGTTTTCAAGGGGCTGAAATTCAGGTTTAAGCGCGTGGTTCTCTGGGGCCTTATTCTCGGTTTGCCCAATTACGGCTCCATTTATTTTCTGATCAAAGCCCTGAAATACGCCAATTTTGAGTCATCGGCCCTGTTTCCCCTGAATAATGTGGGCATTGTAATGGCCTCTACCCTCGCTGCCATGTTTCTTTTCAATGAGAAACTTTCAAAACTGAATATTCTTGGTGTGCTGCTTTCAATTGCAGCTATTGCTTTAATTTCGTTTGGGGAGTGATGCTGAATTATCCACAACAATACACTTACATGCTTTCCTTAAAATAATTTACTTTTGAATGCATGTATTTGCTTTGCTTAAACCCGGATTATGCATTGGGACTTTGTCATGAAGCTTGAAAGCACAATAAAATCAGGCTGTTTGGAAATTTTAGCATAGCATCGCTATGGTGAAATTGAAAACAGCAACGAAGTGTCTGATTTTGAAGTGATTTCATGCTGCAATAGATTTCCTAGTGCATATTCCGGGTTAAAATAATTTTTAATTCCGAATGAAACCGATACAACTAAAACCCAGAAAAGCACTCAACAAAGCTTTTTTAAAAGTAAAGCCCCACCGAGCTGAAATTGAGCATTTTAAAAGCAACTTGAAGCAATTGCTAGATAGGAGCAATGACACCGAATCTGAGGAATTTCACAAAAACTTAGTAACAGATTTTTTGAAAAAAACCTATTATGAACCCAATCATTTTATAAATACCAAAGGAAGAAATGACCTTGTAATCCACAATGGCTCTAAAGCCAATAGTCCAGTTGGGGTAATTGTTGAAGCCAAAAAGCCCACTAATAAAAATGAGATGCTCGGCAAAGAAAACATCAACACCAAAGCATTTCACGAACTGGTTTTGTATTATCTACGCGAACGCATTGAGCATAAAAACCTTGAAGTCAGACACTTAATTGCCACCAATATTTACGAGTGGTTTATTTTCGATGCCAGTGTTTTTGAAAAAATCTTTGCCCAAAACAAAAGCCTGGTCAAACAATTCATCGATTTTAACGAAGGTCGGCTGAGCGGAAAAACCACTGATTTCTTTTTCAGGGAAATTGCTGCACCTTTTATTGCTGCACTCGATCAGGAAATAGAGTTTACCTACTTTGATATCAGGCAGTATGAAAAACCCTTGCGCAATGAAAATCCTAAAGACGACAATAAACTGATTGCACTTTTCAAACTGCTTTCGCCCGAACACTTGCTCAAACTGCCTTTCACCAATGACAGCAATAGCCTTGATAAGCGATTTTACGGGGAATTGCTGCACATTATTGGGCTTACTGAAACGAAACATGGCGGTAAAAAACTCATTGAAAGGAATAAAGTCGGAAATAGAAATACCGGCTCGTTGCTGGAAAATACCATTATCCAATTAGACAGTTTAGACAAAATAAACAGGCTGGAAAAACCTACTCAATTTGGCATCACGCACGATGAGCGGCTTTTTAATGTGGGCCTTGAGCTCAGTATCACCTGGATCAACCGCATACTTTTCCTAAAACTGATGGAAGCCCAATTGATTACTTATCACAGTGGTGACAATTCCTTTGAGTTTTTGAGCATCAAAAAAATACAGAATTTCGATGATCTCAACAGTCTTTTCTTTCAAGTGCTGGCGCGCAAACATGCCGAAAGGAATGAAGATGTAAAATCACTTTTTGAAATGGTGCCATACTTGAACAGCTCCTTGTTTGAGCCCACCAATATTGAACATAACACACTTTTCATCAGCAATTTAAGGGATGATAAAACCATTCCGATTTTTAACGGAACTGTGCTGAAAGACAGCAAAGGCAAAAAACGAAGTGGAGAACTCAATACGCTGGAATATCTATTTCAATTTCTCAATGCCTATGATTTTAGCAGTGAAGGAGCAGAAGACATTCAGGAAGAAAACAAAAGCCTAATCAATGCCTCGGTTCTGGGGCTAATTTTTGAGAAAATCAATGGATACAAAGACGGCTCGTTTTTTACACCCGGTTTCATTACCATGTATATGTGTCACGAAGCAATCCGAAAGGCAGTATTGCAGAAATTCAACGATACCAAAGGCTGGAATTGCAAAAATCATGATGAACTCTACGATAAAATAAATGACCGCAATGAAGCCAATCAAATCATCAATGACCTGAAAATTTGCGACCCCGCAGTAGGTTCCGGACATTTTTTGGTTTCTGCACTCAATGAGATTATAGCCATTAAAAACGATTTGAACATACTGCAAGACAGAAACGGCAGGCGGCTGAAAGAATATGAAGTAGAGGTAGTAAACGATGAGCTAATTGTTACCGATGAAGACGGTGAATTGTTTGAATATAAACCCGGGAATAAGGAAAGTCAGCGCATTCAGGAAACATTGTTTCACGAAAAGCAAACAATCATTGAAAACTGCCTTTTTGGTGTAGATATCAATCCCAATTCGGTAAAAATCTGCCGACTGCGCCTGTGGATTGAATTATTGAAATGCGCTTATTATAAAAACAAGACCGAGCTGGAAACCCTTCCCAATATTGATATCAATATAAAATGTGGCAATTCATTGATCAGTCGATTTGATATCAAAGCCAACCTTAGCAAGGCATTGAAAAAAAGCAAATGGACCATTGAGGGTTATCGCCTGGCAGTGGACACCTACCGCAATGCTACGGACAAGGCAGAAAAGCGGGAAATGATGAAGCTAATTGATGATATCAAAAGTGATTTCCGTAGTGAAATATCTCAAAATGACCCAAAGGTGAAAAAGCTGCAAAAATTGCAGTACGAGTACAATCTGTTGGTAGCTCCCAATATTTTCAAGGAAGAGGAAGCCACCTATGGCAACAAGCAAAATCGGAAAAAAGCGAAAGATAGACTGAAGAATTTAGAGGAAAACATTGAAAAACTAGGTGCTGAAATAGAGGAAATCAAAAACAACAGGATTTATGAAAATGCCTTTGAGTGGCGCTTTGAATTCCCCGAAGTGCTGAATGAAAAAGGTGATTTCATGGGTTTTGATCTGGTAATTGGGAATCCGCCTTATATCCGGCAAGAATCTTTTAAAGAAATTAAAGCTTATTTACAGAGCCGATTTAAGATATTTACCGGAACAGCCGACCTCTATACTTACTTTGTGGAATTGGGTTTAAATATCCTTAAAAAGCAAGGTGATTTTGTTTTTATTATTCCCAATAAGTGGATGCGTGCAGGGTATGGAAAAGCATTGAGAAATTTTATACAGGAAAACACCATCGTTCAAATCATCGATTTTGGTGATTTGCCGGTATTTGAGGAGGCTACGACCTATCCATGTATCATTCAAATCGATAAATCAAAAAACGAGGAAAACAGCTTTAAAGCTGCAAATATTGATACACTTGATTTTCCGGCAGGAATATCCTCATTTATTGATGCCCATTCCATTGAAGTAATCAGTAACGAGCTGCCTGATTCAGGGTGGACTTTGATAGATGCACGGGTACAAAAATTACTCGCAAAGCTTAGGGAAAAAGGCGTGCCTTTGAGGGAATATGTTTCGGATAACATTTACTATGGTATTAAAACCGGGCTAAACGAAGCTTTTGTAATTGATGAAGCAACGAGAAACAGATTGATAGAAGAAGACCCGAACAGTGCAAAAGTCATAAAGCCTTTTTTGGCAGGTAGGGACATCAAAAGATATGCTGCGCCAAAAATCAACAAATACTTGATATTCTTCCCAAAGGGATTTACGATAAAAAGGAATTTGCCGCCTGATGACTCCAACTTTGAAGATGCAGTTAGTGAGCCGCCACCCCGCTATGGTGATATGCCATATGATGATGCGTGGTCTTGGTTGCAGGATAATTTTCCCGCCATTGCCAAACATTTAAAACCCTTTGAAGCAAAAGCCAAGGCACGCTACGACAAAGGTGATTTTTGGTGGGAATTGCGTGCCTGTGATTATTACGATGAGTTTGAGAAGCCGAAGATTATGCTTCCTGACATTGCTTTGAAAGCACAAGCTATGATTGACAACTCTAAAGCATATTGTGTCAATACAGCTTATATAATTCCTGTAAATGATTTGGGATTATTGGCTGTACTGAATTCAAGATTGGTTCATTTTTTCTATTCCAATCTCACTTCATCAATACGTGGAGGGTATTTGAGATTCATCAGACAATATTTGGAACAGATTCCTGTTCATCCAGAAATATCAAATAACAAAAGCATACAAGCTAAAGCGGAAGCAATAATTTCCCTCAAAAAACAAAACCCCGAGTCCGACACCAGCGCACTGGAAACAGAAATAGATCAATTGGTTTATGAGTTGTATGGCTTGAGTGAGGAGGAGATTGGGGTTGTGGAGGGGAGTTTAAAGTAAAATATTAGTAATCAACAGCATTAATATAAACAAGAGTGTTTATAAATTCTAAGCAAATTTTATTATCATTATTGATTCTTTAATTTAAAAACTATCAAAATGGTAAAATTCATCTTGTTTATTTGTATCGTAAGTGCGTGTTTTATCTCTTGTACACCTGTCATTTACACCATGAACTACAATCAACTAAGTCAAACACAAGTAGAACTTTCAAAGGCAAATTTTAAAGTATTAGGAAGTTTTGTTGGGCAATATTCAACTAAACTCAGCAAAGGGAACATTAAAAATGAAGAGGGCTTGGCTGCTATGGCAAAAAAAGATCTTTTAAAAAATGCTGCTGATGCCGGTGTTGAATTAGTTGGAAGTAGAGCCTTGGTTAATATTTCCTCTGATTTCGCTCAAAATGAAGCGAGAATATCTGTTACTATATCTGCTGATATAATTGAATTTATAGACTGATATTTAGCAATAGACTTCCTAAGTCTTTGAGACTTGGTAAGTCAGTCCAAAACCTAACAAGTCTGCAAGATTAATAGTTTTAAACCGAACATGTATATTTACACTAAGTAGAAGTTTAGATGGCAGTTACTTAGCTTTTGCGGTGCTGCGAGCTGTTGGCTTCTGCCAGGGACGCGGTGCGTCCAAGTCCCACATCCAATAGCTGCGCAGCTTGCGTGGCTATTGGCTATTTTAGGCAAACCAATAAAAAAATGCTGGAACAAGGTGCGTTGGTCAAGGAAGCGATAATTGAACAGGCTTATCAGTCATATATCAAAAACGACCAACAAGAAAAACCAAGCTTACTACAATTGACTAAAATGGCAGCTCTTTTTATGCCATCAGGGAGCATGAGAGACTGGGAAAGGAGAAGCATAATCAAAGCCGCAATGGTTTTTGTATGGTGCGAAGACTGGGGTAATGCATACAGGGCTCAATCCATTTTTTTTGACAGTCTCAAAAATTTTAATGCCAATTATAAATTTGCTGAAGAGTACCTTTATTTGTGTTTTATTATTGATGCTAATGATATATTGGAGTTGTTTTCCTATTATGGTTGGCTTGAACACCATTTTGAAGACGCTTATGAAATAAACCACTGCGTTTTTGATAAATGGCCAGAATGGTATTATGAGGATAATAAGGAACGTGTAAATGCCGTAGCTAAATTTAAAGGCATGATCAAAAAATACGGGAACAAAACAGCGAAGCTAAAATACCTTGGACAAAAATGAGCAGCAATCTCCCAAACCCGACCAGATCCTTCACTCCACTTCGTTCCCTGCCCTGCCGGGCTAGGCGGGCGTTCTGGATGATGTTTTCAATTGGACTGCTTTTATATCGAAATAAAATTAGTGAGTTTAAACCAAAAGATTTATATTTACCCTGAGGGCGGTTCTACCAACCTCAGCCCCAATAGCTGCGCTTCGGTGTAGCTATTGGTGTTTTATGAAGCTGCCAAAAATCAATGCCGTCATCATTACAATCGACCAAAAGGAAAGTGAATGGCTGGTTATACCTAATCAGACTTTTTGCCTAAATTTCCAAACCTTCTGAAAGGTTGAAAATACAAACTAACCTAAAATTTCCAATCCAAATATTTTACATTTGCATTATGTAGCAATTGATAATTTTATCTTTCTACTAGGTGCGCGGTGGTATCCATCAAGCCCCGAACCCAATAGCTGCACTCCGGTGTGGCTATTGGCTATTTTAAGCAAACCATTCAAAAAATGCTGGAACAAGGTGCATCAGCTTAATTACTATTTTCACAAAAAACTAGTTATTACTGGGCTCAACCAATACCCTACCAAAGGCAACATCTTCGGAAGCCAGAACTAAAATTGTACTGGGCATGTCTGCCACCCTTTTTTGAACAGCACTGTAGTATTTGCTGTAATCTTCATCGGCTTCGGGTTCTTTAAGCCCGAGGAAAATAAGATCAGAATCTTCAGATGATTTGTGAAGAATATCATTAAAAGGAGTGCCATCAGAAATAATGACCTCTGCACGTGCACCTGTTCTCATTTCCCTGATAATTTCAGAGAGGTTTTTTTCTGCCCCTTCCGCAGCAGCGTCATTGGGCACCACCATTTTTACAGTGAGTTCCGCATTCCACCAATCGTTGTTAGACTTGAGCAAGTAGGCAAGAATAATCATCAGGCCGCCATTGCCCTTTAGTCCGCCCCACCACACATCTATTTTTTTGCGCTTGCCAAAATAGTTCTCCTGGCTTTTGCCTGAAAAAACCAACACATTGCGCTGATTTTCATGGCAATCTACAATCAATTGACAAAAGTCGGGCAGCTTTTCAGGATTTTGATTATCGCCCATAATTACGGTATTGGGCACCAATTCACCCAGTCCATAGGCTTTGAGCAATAGCCGGGCACCGGTAAAAGGGTCTTTAGAAGGGAATGCCCTTACCAAAGCCTGCACACCTCTTTTATTTAAAAAACTGCGCACATTATTCTCCATTGCATATTGCCGCTGTTTGCTTATCCCTTCTCGGGTCAATACCATAGCTACTGTCATAATTCCGCGATTGTGTATCAGCAAATTCGCCAGTTCAATTAAATGCCAGCGACTGGTCGGAACACCCGACAACACCAAAGGGTGGGGCCTCCAGTTTTTAAATGAATTTTCCCTGTCCAGGCGCATGAGTCCGGCCCTGATAACCGCCAGCCAGATTCCGTTGCGCACGCCACCCCATGCCGTTGTCATTTCCCTTTGCTGCAACCAGATAAAAATCAATGCTATAAAAACAAATGCCACTAAAGTTGCCACTGCATTGATCAAAAACATTACTGCAAAACAACCTATGGCTCCAAGCAATGAAAAAATCCAGTGCACTTTAAAGCGGGGACGAAATGATGGACTCCCGAGTAACTTTTCGGTTCCGGCAGTGATGTTCAATACACCATATGTCGTAAGGAAAAACATGGTCAATACCGGAGCGATCAAATTCAGATCGCCCAAATACACGGCAACCAATACCAAACCCATAGTAACTATAGTGCCTGTTCTTGGGGTATCCTCCTCCCCTTTTCCTTTTCCGAGAAAAGCCATTTTTTTAGACAAAACACCATCGCGGGCCAAAGCCTGAAGTACCCGAGGAGCTCCCAGAATACTTCCCAAAGCACTGGAAAGCGTGGCTCCCCATACTCCTACAAACAGCGCATCGCCCCAATAGGAAATCCTGCGCATGATAAAAGGATCTTCAATAAGTGTGAGCGCATCTGCACGATTGGCCAAAAGAATGGGCAGTGTCATATAAATAACATAGCCAACGCCAATTGCAGCAAAAGTTCCTCGAGGAATGGACTTTCCAGGATTTTTCAAATCACCGGACATATTCACACCTGCCATTATGCCCGTAACAGCAGGAAAAAACACGGCAAAAACTTTCCAAAAGCTTTCTGAATGCCGATCGGCAGCACCCCACATCTCAATACTGGTATCTTCTAAAGGTGATCCAAAAAGCAATGAAAGCAGCGACAATACAATTCCAAACATGATGAAATACTGTATTTTTATCACTGCTTTGGCAGACACAAGGGCAAGTCCTGTAATCAATAAAGTGGTAATAATGCCTATTAATTTTTCATTCATGTTGGGAAAAAAAGCGATTAAACTTTCTGCAAAACCCACTACATAAAGTGCAACAGATAGAGCCTGGGCAAGGTATAAAGGCACTCCAATTGCTCCGCCCGATTCAATTCCCAGCGAGCGACTGATCATATAATAAGCGCCTCCTGTGCGCACATGCTGATCTGTAGCAATAGCAGAGATAGAAAGTGTTGTAAGGAATGTAATGGCCGTAGATAAGGTGACAATAATCAATGTACCGATGAGCCCAACATTACCCACTACCCAGCCAAAGCGCAGGTACATAATTACACCGAGAATAGTCAGTATGGAAGGTGTGAAAACTCCACCAAAAGTGCCCAGTCCTTTTTCAGAGGACGGTACAACGCTGATCTTTCCGGGAGCTTTTACTCTAAATGGTAATTTCATTCAGGGAAATTGAAAAATTTTCCTCAAAACAAGGGTATTTTTTTAGGTTTTTAAAATTTTATCCTGTAATAAAAACTAAGTATTATTGAACCCTATAGCTTAAATTAATGCTTTCAAGATTGTTTGAATATTCATCCTTGTATCGCATCACATAAATAATACACAATCGAAGCTCCTGAAATTAGCATATTAATGCCGGTTAAAAATGCAGAGCCATTTCTCTGGCAATGCCTTGATTCCATTATTCACCAAAGCTATGGGAATTGGGAACTGCTTGCCGTAAACGACCATTCCGATGATGACAGCTTTGAAATATTAGAAAATTACTCAGCAAAAGACAAGCGCATTCAAGTGCTTCAAAATACAGGCAAAGGTATCATCCCTGCTCTGCGACTGGCATACGAAAAATCAAAGGGCAAATATATCACAAGGATGGATGCAGATGATATTTGCAAACAAAATAAGCTCGGTGTATTGCTCAATAATTTGCTAAAATACGGAAGGGGACATATCGCCATTGGGCAGGTAGAATATTTTTCTGAAAATGAACTGGGCGAAGGCTACAAAAAATACGCTGAATGGTTGAACAGCCTGACTGCAAAGGGCAACAATTTTGAAGAAATTTTCAAGGAATGTGTCATTCCCTCGCCTTGCTGGATGCTACACAGGGCTGATCTGGAAAAATGTGGGGCTTTCAGTTCTGATCAGTACCCCGAAGATTACGACCTCTGCTTTAGAATGTATGCTGCCGGGTTGAAATGCATTCCCTGCAATCAAACTTTACATCTATGGCGGGACCATCCCGAAAGAAGCTCACGAAACGATCCCAATTACCTGGACAATCATTTTAGTGAATTGAAAATCAAGTATTTTCTGAAATCGGAAAACAAGTCTGATAGAGCATTGGTGCTTTGGGGAGCTGGAAAAAGAGGGAAAAAACTGGCTATTTTGCTCAATGCTGCCCATATTGATTTTCACTGGATATGCAACAACCCAAACAAAATAGGCAATGAAATATACGGACAGGTAATTCATGATGAAAGCACATTTCCCAAATTCCAATCATCACAGGTCATTGTAGCAGTAGCCAATAGTATTGCCCAGGAAAATATTCGTGCAAAACTTCAGTATTCAGGAATGAAAAATATGAAAGATTACTTCTTCTTTTGCTAAAAACGCGATACATTGCTTATTTTGAAACCGCTAAGAGTTTGTTACAAACCTTAATTTATAAATCAAAACCCAAACCATGCTTAAGTACATTATATTGATCATTGCAATTACACTGTTGTTGTTTTCCTGTGAAGATCCCGAGCAGTATAAAAAAATTTCAGGGCACTGGGAATGTGTGGAATGGACATCTGTTGAAAACCCACAAAATCGCTGTGGAGGCGGCAATGTGTATTTTAAATTTGAAGAGAATAAAACATATGAATCAAAATTAGGACAAACAAAGGATCAGGGTACTTATACCATAAGTGGTTCTGATTTAACTGTTTCTCCCGAGGGTAAGCTGGATATCAAGGTTGATATTCAAAAGCTAAATGAAGATACACTGTCGTTTCTGATGAATGCCGGGGGGATACAGGAAAAAATGGTATTGTTGAAGAAGTAGTCAGGTATATCAATTCAGTCCACACTGCTCCAAGCTCAATTGGTAAAGCCTTTCTTCAACTGCTTCATCATTGGATTTGCGACCGGGTTTCACTTTTTTACATTTTTCAAAAAAGCCTCCGCTGATATTTGTCACATCATCGCTGCTTGCAAGATATACGCTGGTGGCGGCACCTTCTTCCAAAGTAATCATAAATGGCTTCATCAATCGCCAAATCCAATGTGCCAGTCCCGAGTCGTGTTTCATTCCAATATCTGACTTCACAAAGCCTGGGTGAAGGGCATTTACTGTCACATCAGTATCTTTTAATCTTTTGGAAAGCGATTTCGTAAAAAAGACGTTGGCCAGTTTATTTTGGCAATACACCTGAAAACCTTTGTAATCCTTTTCATAGTAAAGGTCATCAAAATTGATACTGCCCCTGCGGTGTGCATTGGAACTCACATTTACAATCCGCCCTTGTGGAGCAGCTTTAAGTTCGTCCAGCAATAAGTGGGTGAGTAAAAAAGGTGCCAGGTGATTGATGGCCCATTGCATTTCAATTCCGTCAACCGAATATTGCAATGAGGAATAAAATGCCCCTGCATTATTTATAAGCACATCCAATTCATTGTATTTTTTCTTAAACTCTTCTGCCGCTGCGCGAACTTCCGCTTGGCTGGAAAGATCAGCAACAAAATAATCAATTTCAGCCTGCGGAACTGACTCGTGAATATTTTTGATAGTCGTCCCCCCTTTTTCTGAAGACCTGACTAAAAGAGAAATTTTAGCACCTTTTTCTGCCAGTAATTTAGCTGTGGCATATCCTATTCCGGAATTTACCCCGGTAATAAGCACGTGTTTTCCTTGCATATAGTAAGTTAATTGATGAAGTATTTACAATTGCAAAAAGATAAGGAAATTAATTCTTAAAACAATATGGAAATATACTATAGGACAGTACTAAAAAACAAAAGGCGGGAATCAAATTGCTTTGAATTCCCGCCTTCAGCAATTTAACACCGTAGTGAAAATTGCAGTCGAATTACAGTTATTACGGCTTCCCTATTCCCTATTACACGCTTGATGTCATAAGTCTTTCGGGAAAACTTTTAATCCCATCTGTCGAAATCCCCGGCTTGTACCGTTTCATTCAGTAACTCCGTGCTTTCGCAAGAGCAAAAAAATTCAGCTTTCTGATGTTTACACATTTTCAATCTTTCTTTCCGAAGAAATACTCAATCATTTGGCCTGCATTTTTTAAGATGAAAATAAAAGCTTTTGGCTTTCGCCTCTACCCTTTATCTCTCATTCGATATATTCAAAAGTAGCAGTAATTTTGAGATAAACAAATTTTCAACCAAAAAAATAATACACAATCTTTGCCTTGTTGAATCCACAAATAAAATGTCTTTATAAACAGGTAAACACATGATATCAACATATTAAATTAGTTTTTGCACATTTAAGAAAATTCTTTGAAAAAAAACACGCAGATTTCCACACATGTAAAGTGAGAAAATATCGCAGCAAAAAAAATATAATTGCTATGATGGGGAAATTGCACACACAAACTTTGGGATTTGATGTCTTATCGATTCATGAAACAACCCTACTTTAATCGAAAAACAAAAAAGAATAAGTAATTTTCCAAAAATTCAGTGAAGTCCTGTCAAGACATTAACTTTGATGCTTGTTATTTTTTTGAACGATTCACAAAATAAAATGTGATTAGAGTTTATTACATAAAAGAAGGAGAATTGCAATGGGAGAAAAACGAAGCTCCTCTTGACTATTCTAATGTAAAAATCATATGGGTGGATCTGCAGGATCCCACTGAACTGGAAAAATCACAAATAGAACTGCGCTTTAATATTGATTTTTTCACTCCACAGGAAGCATCTGAAATTGAAAGCAGTTCGCGTTATTTTGAAGGCAGCAATATCATTGAGGCAAATAATGTATTTGTGCTCTACAAGGATCAAAATTTCTACTCAAAACAGGTTTCTTTTATACTGAAAAATAAAATTCTCTTTACACTGCGCAATGACAACCTGAAGACATTTGCCGAAACCACTCGAAAGTTAAAAACACTTACAGAAGATTCTGTTTCTGCTGAAGAAATATGGGCTATGCTTTTAGAAACCCGCATTGATCTTGATGCCGATTATATTGAGGGCATTTCAAGAATTATCAATAACACGAGCAAAAAGCTGGTAAAGAAAAAAGATACTACAGAAGATATCCTGGTAAAAATATCCGAATTACAGGAGAACACCATTTTAATAAGAGAAAGTATTTTTGACAAGCAACGCCTGGTATCCGCACTGATAAAATCAAAGAAAGTCCCCGATGAAATAAAGGATCGTTTGCGCATCATTATCAAGGATATTGCATCTCTTTTACAACATACCGAATTCAGTTTTGAAAGACTGGAATATATGCAAAACACTTTCCTGGGCCTGGTAAATATTGAGCAAAACCAGGTAATAAAAATATTTACAGTGGTAACAGTTGTTTTTATGCCTCCAACATTAATTGCAAGTATCTACGGTATGAATTTTGAAGTAATACCTGAACTGGACTGGCAATATGGCTATCTATTTGCAATCGGTATTATGATTGCTTCTTCATTGATATTCCTATTGTACTTCAAAAAGAAAAAGTGGTTGTAGTTTAGGCTATGGCTTGACCTTGCTTAAAAGGCTCATCCGAACAGCATGGCTCATATAACCTGAGTTAAATAACTATTCCCACCCACTACAGAAGAAAACAATTCAGTAGGATTAGCTCAAATAATCTAATTTTGCACATGCTCCGATTTTAATACTAAAAAGAAAAACCTGAATTTCAGATTTCAAATACTGCAATGGTTACATTACCAATGGAATGCTATAAATATTTATAACACCCACTCTCCTTTTTTATATGATTTGGCAGAAAATGTACTGTCTAATGACAATATAAAAGTGACTGATTATTGCGCAATAAATAAGGTATTGAACAATAATCTAAAGAATAAAACCAACATTGAGTTAAATGATCTTGGAGCCGGCTCTAAAAAACACCATTCCGAAATTCGCAGCATTGCTCAAATCACAAAAACAACTGCAATACCTGCAAAATATGGGCGTTTGCTCTACCGGCTCACTCAATGGAGCAAATCAAAAAAAATATTGGAACTGGGTACTGGAATGGGAGTTTCTACCGCATACTTTGCACTGGCATCAGGTCCTGATTCCCTAACTTATAGCATAGAGGGTTCAGCAAGTTTGATTCCATTTGCAAAGGAAAATATCAAAATGCTAAAAGCCAATGAAAAAATTTGTTTCTACAATGGTAATTTTGACACTTTATTAGCCCCAGTATTAATTGAAATGGGAAAAGCAGATATTGTATTAATGGATGGCAATCACAAAAAAGAAGCAAGTCTTCGCTACTTCCGCCAGATTTTGCCTTATTTGCACAATGAAAGCATTGTTGTGATGGACGATATCCGTTGGTCAGAAGAAATGCTGGAAGCCTGGGAAGAAATTAAAAAATATCCTGAAGTGCGCTGCAGTATCGATCTTTTCAGAATGGGGCTGCTTTTCTTTAAAAAAGAATTATTAAAACCACAACACGTATCCTATAAATACTAAAATTATGCACAGAATTACCTTTTTTCTATCTTTTCTAATATTCAGTAATTTACTATCCGCCCAAAATTATTTTTCAGAAAACGAGCGCTATTATCAACTGACCAATGGCCTGGAATTATTTTTGATACAAGACAAAACTCAAGATGGATATACGTTATCTTATACAAGCAAAGCGGGAAGTTATACTGAATCAAAAGAACTCGATGGGGTAACCAGCTTTTTCAGCGATATTTTCTTTATAAAAAACATAGAAGATCCAAGCACCACCAACAATCAGGAAATTTTTAGGGAAGGTATTCAGCAAGAAAGTTCTTGCACTGAAGAATACCTTAATTTTTCGTTTAATTTTTCAGATAAAAATTCAATTTTAACGACACTTAATTTCCTTAAAAATCAAATTGAAGATACTACAATCACACGATCTGCTATTGATTATATAGCAAAAACCAAATTGCGCAATTACAGAATTAACAGAGAGGAGCCATTGCTTTGGGGTGATTACTTTAACAGGGTTAATAATAAAATACATCCTGACTCTTTAAATGAAAATCTAAAAAGCAAGCTTCAAATTATACAGCAACGCAATCTGTGCACACAAAACAGCCTTATTTTGATTAGCGGTAACCTGGACTTTCAAAACACCCTGGAACTGGTACAAAAAACTCTTGGAGGCTTGAATAAATGTAATTTTAATTATTTCAGTCAATTCCCGGTTCCACAGCCTGAACCACTGCGCTTTAATCAACAAATTGTAAATTATGAAAGGACTAATTTCAGGGCTGAATACTTTTTTCAGGGGCCTACATTGCGCAGTGATCTCACAAGTGTACTTGCAGGAGCTTTGCTAAATCCCCTGGTCAAACAAGAGTTAGGTATGTACGATATTTCTTTTAACATAAAGACACTTAACTATGCTAATCCTGCAACCCTTAGTGTTAAAGGCGATACAAAAGAGGAGTTTTTAAGTAACTGGGAGAAATTAAAATCAGAATTACTGACAAATAAAAACAAACTAAATATTCTTTCTAAATCGAAATTGGATGACATTAAGACCAAAATGAATCAGATATTTCAAACCATGCACAACAATTCGCTGTTAAAATCGCGAATGGTCTATACTATGTGGGCATATAAAGACATAAATTTTCATGCAAATATAATGGATAAAATAAATGCCCTTACCACTTCAGATATACAGAATTTGGTTGATAAATATATCTCTGACAGCAATTATATTTTAAAACTAACCATCCCTAAACCGGGAGATCTAAGCGACTCATCAGAAATTGAAACCGCTAAAAGTATAAATGATTATGAACTGCTATTTAAGAAAAACAGTGGGGCGTTACTGGATGCAAAACAAGATTCCATTATTGAAAATCTACTTTATTTCCTCAATTTAAATCCAAAATTAAAAATTAAAGTTGTAGGTATTGCCAGTAAATCTGAATTGACCAGTTTAAAAGATAAAGACACTTATAAATTCACAAAAAAAGAATTTGCAGATTTCAGAATACACCCAGAATCATTGCGCCCATCCTCATCAAAAATCAGACTTGATATTTACCGCACTATAAAAATAGCGGAAAGGCTCCACAACAATGGAATAGAGCTCGTAAGACTTTTCGGGTCGGGTCGCCTTGAAAAAGAAGATACCCAGGAAAATTACAAAGTTTACTTTAGGGAAATTGATTGATTTGTAGCCGAATTATTTATCTGTCTTAAACAATGATTGAATTTCGGTAGCTTCTTCAGCTTTTAGTCTTCCTGCCAGTAAAAGGCGGAGCTCTCTTCTGCGCAGCGCATCAGCAAATTGTTGATGTTCATCCTCAGTTTCGGGTTCTACTACGGGCACTTTTTTTGGACGACCATTGCTGTCTAATGCCACAAAGGTGTAGTAGGCTGTATTGCATTTGTAAGTATTTTGTGTCGGTAGATTTTCAGCAGTAACTTCAATATACGTTTCCAAACTAGTGCGAAAGGCACGTGTAACCTTTGCTTTAATGGTTACCACATCACCTAATTTTATGGGATTTTCAAAAGATACATTGTCCACCGCAGCAGTTACACAAACAGCCTGCGTATGTTTTCCAGCACTGATTGCTGAAGCTATATCCATCCAGTGCAGGATTTTACCTCCGCGCAAATTGTGCAGTGCATTGGTATCATTAGGCAATACAATTTCTGTCATTGTTACTTCCGATTCGGAAGGCTTTTTAGCATTCATAGTTTTGTTTTGCACAAAATTATCAAAAGAAAGCTATTCCACTGCCTATTTAATTTTAAATTTGCAGCCCATGGCCCGGTAGTTCAATTGGATAGAACGGCAGATTTCGGCTCTGTTGGTTGGGGGTTCGAGTCCCTCCCGGGTCACAAAGGTTTCTTTCTACAGGATTTGCTGTCATTATTTCCGGCACAGTATAAAAACAAAAGGCGGGAATCAAATTACTTTGAATTCCCGCCTTCAACAATTTAACACCGTAGTGCAAATCATTGTCGAATTACAGTTATTATGGCTTCCCATAGCCCTACAACATACATGATGCTATAGATATTTTGGGAAAACTTTAAATCCCACCTGTCGAAATTCCCGGCTTGCACCGTTTCATTCAGTAACTCCATACCGAAGCAGAAGCGAGAAAAATCCACCTTCTGAAGTTTACACTTTTTCAACCTTTCCTTCCGAAGAAATACTCAATCCTTTGGCTTTCATTTTCTCAGATGAAGATCAAAGCTTTTGGCTTGCGCCTCTACCCTTTATCTCTCATTCGATGTTATCAAAAATAGACCTAAAGCCCAGATGTACAAATATTTTCACACAAAATTAATGCACAATATTTCCTCATCTATTTCCACATAAAACAGGTGTTTATTCACATTATTTATAAGGATACCAACCTTTAATCTTTGTTTTTACACATTTAGATAAAAATGCCTGATTTAAGTCGCTCATTTATCCACAGTCACAAATCAAAAAACTTCTTCCAGGATTGAAAGAATTAATCAGAAATAAAAATACAGGCATATTCCGGGTTCAAAGGCTTTTTAATGTAAATCTGCTAATAGAACATCCTACTGCATTTGTTTTCGGATTACCACAACTTTTTAATTGCCCTCCCGTACAAAGTGAACAACCAAACTATAATTCTCTCAACCAAACATATTATCATGACAATTCGATTTGTAAGAATGATTCAGATACTGGCCTCAGTGCTCGTCTTTGGTTCATTTTCCGCTCACGCACAAGTTACAGCAAATTTTACAGCAAATATTACCAGCGGGTGTAGTCCGGTGGTCGTTCGTTTTTCAGATCAATCCACAGGAAACATTAGTTCCTGGAACTGGAAATTCGGTAATGGAAGTACATCAAGCAGTCAAAATCCGGGAAAAATTTATATTACCCCCGGAAAATATACAGTAGAGCTTACTGTATCTGATGGAGTGAATACAGATGTCATTGTAATGAATGACTTCATAGAAGTTTTTGAAGATCCTGAAATTAATATCAGTGCCAGTCAAATTAAAGGCTGCACTCCACTTAGTGTTGATTTTACAGATGAAAGTAATCCCGGTTCTTCTCCATTGCATAAATGGACATGGAATTTTGGAGATGGAGGCACGAGCACTCAGCAAAACCCTACTTATGTCTATCAAAATGCAGGAATATATAATGTCACACTTGTAGCTGAAAACCAGGATGGCTGTAAAAGCGACTCGGTTTTTTCTCAATTTATAGAAGTAGAAGCACTGCCTGAAGCAGATTTCACTTCTGATGTTCAGTCGAGCTGTCAGGAACCGCTTACTGTAAATTTTACACAGCAGGCTACCAATGCAATTACATACTTCTGGGATTTTGGGGATGGCAATACTTCAAATCAAGCAAACCCTTCACATACTTATACCAATTCAGGAGTTTATGATGTTACATTCACCGCAACAAACTCATCTGGTTGCTCAGATGTACTTAGCATTCCCGGATATATCGCAATTGAGCAATTGCAAGCAGACTTTTCTGCAAGCAGCACATTTGCCTGTGCTGGAAAAGCAATTCAGTTTACGGATCTTTCTTCTTCAAATCCCGACACATGGCTTTGGGAGTTTGGAGATGGAAATACTTCAACAGATGAAAACCCTGTTCATGCGTACCAAACACCCGGTACTTACAATGTAAAACTCACTGCAAGTAACTCTGCTACTTGTTGGGATATAACAGAAAAAACAGGCTATATTAATGTGACCAATGCACCTACTGCAGATTTTTCTGCCAATAACCCAAGTGCTTGCACAGCTCCGCACACCGTTAATTTTAACGATTTGTCGGTAAATGCCAATTCCTGGGAATGGTATTTTGGGGATGGGACTACATCAACTGATCAAAACCCCTCTCACACTTATACTACCGAAGGCCAGTACGATATCACACTGAGCGTTGGAAGTCTCAATGGTTGTCGTGATACTTTAATTCTGGAAGATTATGTTAGTGTGGAAAGTCCTGAAGCGAGTTTTATTGCAGACCAAACCAGCGGGTGTGTTCCTATGACAAGCAATTTTACTGATCAAAGTATTTCTACAGAACCCATCAATCAATATATCTGGGATTTTGGGGATGGAAATACTTCAACCCAACCCAATCCAGCCCACACCTATACAGCACAGGGCATTTATGATGTAAGCCTGATTGTGAGAAATGCCAGGGGCTGTCGCGATACTTTGCTTATGACACAGTTTGCATCTGCCGGTGAAAAACCGGATGCAGATTTTGCCTACTCTCCTACTGTCAGTTGTAAAAGTGATCCTATAAATTTCACCAATCTCACCACACCCAATTCCAATGATTGGTACTGGGAGTTTGGTGATGAAGGTCATTCAAGTGAACAAAACCCATCTTATGTGTATAGTGATACCGGTACATTTTCAGTGGTATTAATTGCTTCTATGTATGGTTGTGCCGATACACAGGCTTATCAAAATATTGTAACCATCCATCCTCCCGGTGCAGGATTTACTTTCGACAGAACTTGTGCCGATACTTATGAAATTTCATTTACAGATGCATCACTTGCTGCACAAACCTGGGAATGGGATTTTGGCGATGGAAATACCTCTACTGACAGGAACCCAACTCACCGCTTTGATTCAACCGGTGTTTATTCCGTATCTCTTACTGTAACAGACTCAGTTTATGGTTGTATGGACATTGCTGTGGAAAATATTCGCATATACGATACCAAAGCAGATTTTACCAGTGCAGATACGCTGGTTTGTAATCCCTATTTAGTTCAGTTAAAAAATCTTTCTGTAGATGGAGATAAATATAAATGGCAGATAGAACAGGGAACACGGACTTCTAGTTTAGTTGATCCTGCGTTTACATTCCACGAGCCTGGATATTACGATATCAGTCTGATTTCGGAAGATGTGAATGGTTGTGCCGATACACTGTTGAAAGAAGATTTCATTTTCGTGAGAGGCCCTTTAGCTAATTTTGGTGCTACACCTACAACAGGATGTGCTCCATTGAATGTGGTATTTATAGATTCATCCGTGGGATTTGGCGGTGCCGTGAATCAATTCAAATGGTACTTTGGCGATGGAGATTCCAGCCAGGTGCAAAACCCTTCACATGTCTATAAAAACAGTCTGATACAGGATGTTACGCTTATGATAGAAGACGTGAATGGTTGTACCGATACCATTGTTAAATCCCAATTGATCAAACCTTCATTGCCCATAGCCAATTTTAGTGCAGATGAATTGACCTGTACAGGTAAAGCCGTTAGTTTCACTGATTCTTCCGAAGGAAATGGCTTGAGCTATTACTGGGAGTTTGGCGATGGAAATACAGATACTATTCAAAACCCTGAGCATGAATACGAATTTGAAGGTACTTACACCATTACTTTAACTGTAACCGATCAATTCGGTTGTGATTCCACCTTAGTAAAAACGGATTATGTAACTGTTTCAGATCCGGTTGCTGATTTTTATGCCGATTCGCTTTTCTCACCTTGTCCGCCATTATTGGTGCATTTCACGGACAGCTCCAAAGGCAATATTACAGCATGGGATTGGGATTTTGGTGATGGCAGTAAAAGTCAGATCAACGAGCCTTCAAATGTTTACAATCAACCGGGGAGTTTCTCTGTAGAATTGATTGTAACAAATATAGTAGGTTGTAAAGACACTTTGAAAAAAGAAGACCTGGTAATAGTCAACGGTCCTAATGGCACTTTTAGTTTTACCCCTAAAGATGGCTGCCTGGGCAATGAAATAGAATTTACGGCACAGACAATCAATTCTGTGGAGAATACCTGGGATTTTGGTGATGGTACGCTTTTTACCGGAGGAGATACAGCTACTCATACTTATCCCAATTCCGGAATCTACAACCCCGTACTGGTATTGGATGACGGGCAGGGATGCTTATTTACAATTAGCAGTAGCGACACATTAATGGTTGGGGATATTCAGGCAGATTTTATTGCAGACAGCAATTATCTGTGTAAATCAGGAAGCATTCAATTCGGAGACCTTTCAACCGGATTCCCTAATATTACAAACCGACACTGGGATTTTGGTGACGGCAATACTTCTACAGCTCAAAATCCTTTACATCATTATAATAGCCCAGGAATTTATACAGTAGAGCTGATTGTTTCAAATGACTACTGTTCTGATACCATGAGAAAAGAGGCTTTTATTCGTGTTGATCGTGGGCCACAGGCAGAATTCAGTAATGCAGGATTAAAATGTATTTCCGCAGACATCACATTTACAGACCTTACCCAATCTGACAGTACACTTGCCAAATGGAGCTGGGATTTTGGCAATGGACTAACTGACAGTACTCAAAATACAGTGACACAGTATCCAGATTCCGGAACTTACGATGTTCAATTGATTGTAACATCAGTGAGTGGTTGTAGAGATACTGTTTCCAATGCAATAACCATCAACGAGTTACCTATTGCCAATGCAGGACAAGATTCAAGTATCTGTTCTTATGAGCAAACTCAACTTAACGGCCAAGGGGGAATTACCTATAATTGGACACCTGCAGCTGGTCTAAGCAATTCAAATATAGCCAATCCTATTGCACAACCGGATTCTACTACAAATTATGTTTTAACTGTTACAGACAAAAAAGGTTGCAGCAATACAGACTCTGTAAATATTCAAGTGAATTATCCACCACAGACAAATACAAGTTCAGATACAGTACTATGCTATGGGGAAATTGCTGAAATCTGGGCAAGTGGCGGTGATTTTTACAACTGGACTCCCAATGGCAATTGTCCGAGCTGTGACACTAATATTATAAGAGCTATAGAAAGCACTGTGTATTATGTAGAAGTAAGTAATTCTGCAGGATGTGTTAGTACAGATTCCGTATCTGTAACAGTAAATCCAAATCCCGATGGAATTGTACAAAACGACACCACAATATGTGAAGGTGCTTCAGTAGTGCTAAATACACAGGGGGGCAACAGCTATAACTGGATTGCTAATGGCAATAACAGCCTGTCTTGTACTAATTGCGAAAATCCAGTTGCCACTCCCGAAGATTCTGCAACATATGTAGTTGAAATGAGCAACCAATTTGCCTGTACAATTTCTGATAGTGTAAAAGTATTTGTAAACCCGCTTCCGGTAACTCACATTGTTGGCCCTTCTGATGCTTGCCTGAATGAAACCGTAAACCTGCAGGCAAGTGGAGGAGTGAATTACACCTGGCTTGAAAATACTTCAGGATTAAACTGCACAAATTGTGATGACCCGAGCTTTACAGCCATCAATGATATAGAATATGTTGTTGAAGTTGAAAGTGAATTTGGATGTACTGCACAAGACAGTATTACAATAACTGTTCGTCCTTTGCCAGATATTCAAACAATTGAGGACACAAAACTGTGCCTCGGTGATGAAATTACATTAAGCTCTGTTTCAAATACAGGTGTTGTTTTTGAGTGGACACAGCCAAAAGTATTATCGGCAGACAATATACTGAGCCCAACAGCAAATCCTGAAGATGATATTCAATTGATCGTAACTGCATACAATCAATATGACTGTCAAAATTCCGACACTGTTAACCTGGAAGTAATAGAAAAAGTGATTGCCAGTCCATTGAATGACACAAGTATATGTGCCGGCAATGTTGTGCAGTTCAATACTAATATTTCTGCTGAAAGCTATCTGGGTTCAACTGTAAGCTGGTCACCACTTAACTACCTGAGCAATATTTCAGAGCACTCTGTTCAGAGTAAACCAGAGCGCAGTATTAGCTACACCAGAATTATTGAAAGTGGCGCTTGTATTGCTGACACACAAAAGGTAAATATCAAAGTAAACCAAATCCCTGATCTTAAAATTGAGGATCCTGAACGCTCTGTTAATGGCGGAACAATCACCCTTAACGTAGTGAGCAGTCATTTTGCAAGAAATTATGAGTGGGGGCCTTATGAAGCCCTAAACTGTACCAATTGTGAAAACCCGGAATGGTACGTTGATCAGGACGAGCAGGAATTTACATTGAAATTTACCGATACTGAGGGCTGTGTGGCCTATGATACAGTATTGGTAAAATCTGCCGGGGATTGTGGTGACAATTTCTATATTCCCAATACTTTTTCGCCCAATAAAGACGAAATCAATGACGTGCTTTATGTAAGAGGATTTGGCGTATCCCATCTGAATTATTTCAGGATATTTGATCGCTGGGGCAATATGGTATTTGAAAGTAAAGATGTCAATCACGGTTGGGATGGCTTTTACAAAGGACGTATGTTGAGTTCAGACGTATTTGTCTATGTAATGGAGGGCGTATGCTCCAACGGACAGGAAGTATTAAAAAAAGGAAATGTGACGCTTCTGAGATAAGTTTCAGGAGCATCAAAAAAGAAACTATAGTTTGGTTGTTATAGTTTTTGGTTAGAGAGAAAAAAGGCTTTTTGCAGATATGCAGAAAGCCTTTTTTCTTATTATAACAACTGTGATTAGGCATCAAATTGAATTTCCAAACTCAGGCTAATAAACACCCTTATAATTATTGAGTTTTACCGCTTTGTTTGATTTTATTGAATCTATACTTAGCTCCTTCCATTTATTTCCATCGTGATAAAGTACTGCTGTATTTTCATTCAGCTCGCCTTTAATATACAAATCATAGGATACTACGTCATTCAGTACCATTTTATACCTTTCAGTTTCATACGACACAGCACCATGGGCATTTTTCATCCACCAGGAACCCCATTTGCTAAATGTAATACTCAGATGATTGCTGCTGTCACTTTGAATTGCGAATTTGTTTTCACTATCGACCATACTGTATTGCGCAACTTCCCATATTTTTCCTTCAAATTTCTTTCCTCTCATGGTTTCCAATGAAAGATTAAACATTGATTGATCAGAGTTTACAGCTCTCAATATAATTGCCCCCATATAATTATCAGGGGTATTCAGGAAAATTATTTCTTCTTTATCATAAAAAGAAAAATCATTAACTAAAGCACGGGTTATAATTCCCGACTTGTGCCATGCATCTATAGTTATGCTAAAAAAGTAAACACTTAGCATAAAGTAAAGCAAAACAGGTATCCATTTTAAATAGCTGCGAATATTAATGAAAAGAAGTACAAATGAAGCTATTATAAAAGGAGAAGCAAGATAGCCGTACCTGTCATTTTCGGACAACAATAAGTGATAAAAAAACAAATTCAAAACCGGCAACAAACTCACAAAAAACAAAACTGCAAAATGCAGTGAGAGTAAAATATTGCGAGGAATTTTCTTAAAATAGTATAAAGCAGCAAGAAGCAGAAAAATCAAAAAACCGGTAATTACAAGCAAGACAAAAGGCTGACTGAGCAACTCATAAGCCGGTTTGTTATAAAAATTAAAATTCCTGGCAAAAAGCAGGTGTTTTACAAAGTAGCTGTAGGCATTCAGGAGAATTTTATAAAAATCGAAATTAAGATGCTTATCTGCGCCATAATGGCCTATTGCACTACCCAATTTGAGATAGGTCAATGATAGATACCCTACAAAAAAGAAGGCGGGAATCAACAACATTCTAATTCCCAAGCTTAGAAATGACTTTTTATTTTCTGAAGATAATCTTGTATTGATCAAAGCAGCAGTTAAAAACCAAAGCAATGGAGTAATAAAGGAAATTTCCAGGGTGAACAAAGCAGTAGCAAAAAGCAAAATACCAATCCAATAATGTTTTGTGGAGTTTTCAACAACATTTACCGATATAAGATATAAGCTCAATACAATCGTAAAGAATGAGAGCAAATAGTGAAGGCATGCTTTCCAAACTACCGGCTCAACATTATAGGGATGAAGTATAAACAGAACTGAAATTACAGCTGCCAAAAATACAGGAGTAGTTATTTCAAAATTAAAAAGCAGATACTTTAAAAATTTGAACAGTACAAAAGCATTCAATCCATGCAGAACTGATGTCACCAAATACCAAGCAAATCCATCAAAACCAAACAGCTTAAAAAAAGAATAGGAAAAAGCATGTAGCACCGGATGTATGCCTTTGTATTCAAAGCTGTTCAAAGCATCAAGGAAAGTACCCTGTTGATAAAGCCATGCCCAACCAATAAAATCAAATACAAAACCTGAAGGAATACTTGGTAGAAATACAATTGCAGATAATAGTATGAAAAATATTAAATAGGCATAATCAGGCAATCTATTACAGGAACTAATAATCGACTTCATAAATAATGAGTAATAAATTTATTTATCCGTGAAAATAAGAGAATTGATATAAATACCATTGCATAAATTAAGCTATATCATTTCAAAAAATAACTACAGCAATTTTTCTATAAATTTGTTGTACTAATGAATAAACCCACTCTCGATTTAATTCTCCCCTGCTACAACCCGCTTCCTGATTGGGAAAAAAATGTATTCAACAGCTACATCGAAATTCGCAAATTACTGCCTGATACAAATATTCAAGTCATTATTGTAAATGATGGATCAAGCAAAGGTATAAATGATGCTGCATTGCTTTCTTTAAATCAAAAAATACCTGATTTATGTATTGAGCATTTAGCTATAAATAAAGGCAAAGGCAATGCAATAAGGAAAGGAATTGCTTTGGGAAAAAGTGATTTGCAGATATTCACCGATATAGATTTTCCATATGCCGAAAAAGATCTGGCAAACATGTATGAAAATCTTCTCTTTGAACAAGCAGATATTGCTGTGGGATCAAGGGAAACGGATTATTATAAGAATGTCCCATTCTTAAGGGTCTTAATATCCAGGTTGCTGCGTTCTAGTGTTCGCATGCTGCTTCAGCTCCCTACTTCAGATACACAAACAGGTCTAAAGGGATTTAACAACAAAGGCAAAAAAATCCTGCTTAAAACCAAAATCAACAGATATTTGTTTGACCTCGAATTTCTTTACCTCGCAAATCAGGACAAAACCTTGAAAATAATAACAGTACCGGTTTCCCTGAAAGATACCGTGACATTTTCTAAAATAAGCTGGAAACAGATGCTGATCGAATGCGCTAACTTTATGAAGATTCTATTTTACAGGTTTTTCAGCAAGAAATAAATCCAAATCATGCAAAAACAAAAATCGGGACTTTCTTATTTTCTTGTTTTATTTCTATTTGTTGCTTGCCAAAACAACCCAGAAGAATCACATAATGCTCAAAAAATTGTAGATAAAGCCATTGAAAAATCTGGCACACAAGCATTTGCAAACGCTAAGGTGCGTTTTGATTTCAGAGACAAAAGCTACAAAAGCATTGGCCAATGCGGACAAATGACTTTGGAGCGCATCAGCAATGATTCATCAGCTACAATCAGGGATGTACTTAGTCCAACAGGTTTCAGAAGATTAAAAAACGGTGCTACACAGCAAATCCCAGACACAATGGCGGCAAAATATTCCGCTTCTGTAAATTCAGTGCATTATTTTGTGCAATTGCCCTGGCGCTTGAATGATGAGGCTGTAAACAAAAAATACCTGGGAGAAGAAAACATCAATAATAAAAAATACCATTTGCTACAAGTCACTTTTGACCAGGAAGGCGGTGGCGAAGATTTTGAGGACATCTATCTCTATTGGATACAGACTGATTCTTTTACAGTAGATTACCTGGCCTACAGCTTTGAAACAAATGTTGGTGGCATGCGCTTTCGCGAAGCTTTTAACCCAAGATATATTGAAGGCATACGCTTTGTGGATTACAACAACTATAAGCCCCTGACTAAGGATGTAGCACTTTTAGAATTGGCACAGAAATTTGACTCTGATGAATTAAAACTGCTCTCTGAAATCATTACAGAAAATGTAAAAGTTGAGCTTTTAGATTCTGAATGTCCTTGAAGCGAAAATATGTATTAGAAAATTCCTACGCCCATACCATTATGCCGTGAATACACGAATTTAATATTGCTCCATCTAAAGATTCCAAAAAAAATGTAATTTTATTTCATGCCAGAAATAAGTAGATTTTATGGAATAGTAGTAAGAATGTTTTACAATGATCATAACCCACCACATATCCATATAGAATACCAGGATTATGACGCAAAGGTTGAACTGGAAAATGGAGTTATAAAAGGTGAAATGCCAAGGAGAGCCTTGAAACTTATTTATGAATGGATTGATTTACACAAAGAAGAATTATTGGAAGACTGGAAACTTGCCATGCAATTCAAACAGTTAAATAAAATAGAACCATTAAAATAATTCACATGCTAATAAAGGTAACAACTGCAAAACATTTAAAAGAATACAAACTTGAGCTTAGTTTTAATGATGGATTACGCAGAACAATTGACTTAAAAAAACATTTAGCAGGTCCCATTTATCAACCTCTAAAAAATGTTGAGTACTTCAAAAGTTTTACATTAAACAGATGGACAATTGAGTGGGAAAATGGTGCTGATTTCGCTCCTGAGTTTTTACATAAACTAGCCTTGGAACAAAACCCAAAATCAGATAAACAGCTAACAAGCAAATGATTTTAACAATTACATTCAACTCGCATTTCTGTACTGCTTGTCAATATCTGAAATTAATTTATAGGGTCTGTTAAAAGCACTCTGCCTTACCTTGAATCTTTCAGAAAGCAATCGAATGATATTTTTGGAAAGACCTTTTTTGTAGCTTAATATATCTGACAAATGCCCTTTTGAAATCTGAAGCAGATTCGCCAGTTCTATTTGCTTCAATTGATTTTCTTTCATCAAATACTTCAACAGTTCAATGGGGTCAAGCTCATTGAGACTTGAATGTTCTTGGTCATAATGTTCTATTAGCAGTGTAAGCGTTTCTATCTTATCCAATAACACATCAGAAGGATTGTCTTGGTATTTTGAGCTCAATCTTTCGAGTTCATTGCAATAAGCATAATATTGATCTTCTGTCCTGATGATAATATAGTTCGTCATTTTCATGAAAATTTATCAATTGAATATTGAAGGTTTCTGCTGCATAATTTTGTGTACTCTGCATGTGTGCCAATCCATTTCAAGTATAGATGAACCATTTTAGGGCCAAACCAAAAAGCACAAATCATACGATAATTATTACCTCCAATGTTAAAAACTATTCTATTGTTACTTATTAAATCTGCTGAAGCAAATGTTTGCTGAACATCATTGATCGAGTTCCAATCTGCCTGTTTAATACTTTCTTTAAAGCCTTCAAATGATACTTTTGAACGCGCGTGATTCAAAATGAATCCTTCAACAGATTTCCATTTGATTAAGTGAACTTTCATAACACACATCAAAACTAATAAAATAGTTCGCTAAAAGCGAATTTTTATTAGTGAGTATTTTTATGGTCTAATTCAAAGCAACCTAAAATAACCAATCCGGAAATTTTCTATTTTAGTGGGGTATGATGAGAATTTAAATCTGGATACATAACAAATAATTGCACTTAAATATGTTGGTACTAAAAAAATGTATGCTGTCTTTTTTATTTGTTCTTCTACTCTGTTGCAACAATGATAATGATAATACTAATCAAATTGATGTTGTTTTAAGCAGTATCACTTACGCTAATAAGGAGAAAATACGGTGTGATTTTAATGAGTATAATGATAAACTTGAAAATTATAGTTGTTTCTACCCTAATGGTTCAATTGCACTAAAGGGTAGCATAGTTGATTTAAAAAAAATTAATGAAGAGTATATTTATGATACAAGTGGTTTACTGAAACAGTATAATTTTTTTAATCCTAGTGGTGAATTAGTGTATAGAAGGTTTTATGATAGTGAAGGCGGTCTTGAATTTGAAGAAGGCCAGTACTTTTGTTATGCAAAATCTAACTCACTTGATATTAAAGTAGGAGATACTCTTCAATTGTCGGTATATGTTGCTACGCCTCCTGGTTCTATAAACAAAGTTTACGGTACCAATGATAAAGGCGTGTATGACATATTTAGAAAAAAAACAGAAGGTTACTTGAATAAAATGGAAGTCATTCATAAAAAGGTTGGAGAATTTAAATTTCCATTTCAAGTTATTTTCAATGATACTTTTAATAATATAGCTGATACTAATAGCAGTTATATAGTGATAAAAGCATCAAAGTAGAATCCACATCACTAGTACGAGTTTTCAAGCTCGTTCCTAAAATCAATCCACCTTTTCCACCCCAACATAAAACAATTCCTCGGCCACAGAGAAATCCTCCTTTTTCCTCAACGGAATTTCCATTTTTTGCCACTCCCCTCTTTTTGGGAAAATCCATTTTTTCTCTCCGGCAAAACGCACAATAACGGGCATATCAAAATCAGCAACATCGGCTTTCCAGCGATATGAAAGCTCGGCCGATTTTCTACTTCTGTCCAGTCGATATTCAAAAACGGGAATATTCGGATAAGCCAAATATTGCTCAAAAAATGCTGTCAAATCCTTGTTTAATTTCTCACTTAAAAAAGCCACTACTTCTTCCGTATCCGTAGTTGTATAAGAAAATTCAGCCACCAAAGCCCGAATGGTATTCCACCACAATTCATCATCCTCAACCAATGAGCGCAAAGTATTCAACACCAACATGCCCTTGCTGTACATATCGCTCGAACCCTCATGATTTACGCCCTGCACGCCCAACATTGGTTTTTTGTTCTGAACGCCCGGTTTTTTCGCATTGATGTATTCCAGCGCTTTTTCCTTATCGTACATGCACTCCACATATATCGCTTCCGAATAAGTGCAAAAGCCCTCGTGCACCCACAAATCAGCAATATCTGCCACACTCACGGCATTGCCCCACCATTCGTGTCCGGTTTCGTGAATGATGATATAATCAAATTCCAGCCCAATGCGGGAATAATCCCGGCCGGCATAGCCCGTTTTGTACTCATTTCCATAGGCTATGGCCGACTGATGTTCCATGCCCAAATAGGGCGTTTCCACCAGTTTATAGCCATCTTCCCAAAAAGGATATTCCCCCATATATTCCTCAAAACAGCGCATCATGGGCTTAACCTGCTCAAAATGGGTTTTGGCTTTTTCAAGGTTTTCGTTCAATACATAATAATGCAAGGTTTCCGTACTTTCCGCTCGTTCATATTCATCCGAGAAATAGGCATAATCGGCAATATTCAGCGTAACATTGTAATTGTTGATGGGATTGGAAACAAACCAATTAAATCGCTTCCAGCCATTTTCCAAAACTTCCGTATTCCTTAACCGACCATTGGAAACATTCATCAAATTTTCAGGCACCGCAACCGAAATCAACATACTGTCCGGCTCATCCGACAGGTGGTCTTTATTGGGCCACCAAACGCTCGCTCCCATACCTTGACAAGCCACGCCTACCCAATGCTTTCCATTGCTGTCTTTTTTCCAAACAAATCCACCATCCCAAGGAGCATTTTCGGCCACGATCGGTTTTCCCTCGTAATGCACCGTGATTTCATGCAGCGCTCCTTTCCTGGGGTTCTCATCAAAATACACATAAAAAGCATCGTGGTGCCGCACAAATTCCAGACTGTCCTCTCCCTGCATTACCGCATTGATCTGCATATTCTTGAACAGATCCAGTTGCAATCGCTTAAAGCTGTGCACCACCTCAAAAGCAATGGTATTGCTGCCACTGATAAACTGACTATCCGGATCTACTTTTATATCCAAATGATAAAAATGTACATCAAAACAAGTCCTATCTTTGTTGAGTGAACCCCGCAGGCTGTCCGCCTCGGTAAAAGTATCCGTTTTGGAAAACAATTGCTGAGCTGTGCAATCCAGGGAAAATATTAAGGCAATTAGAAAACAAATTTGACGCATAATCGATTATTGATTTTAGCCCAAAAATACCACAATGACCCGACTTATTGCCCCCATACTTTTTGTAATACTGCTGATGTTTCTCATCGACCTTTATGCCTTCCAGGCGTTTAAGGCGGGATTTCGCAGCGAACTCCATTGGATCAAATGGGGCTATTGGGCAGTGGGCATTGCCAGCATGACCTGTGTTCTGGCTATTTTGTTCATCCCCATTCCGCTGTGGCCAGATGCTCTGCGCACTTACATTTTTGCGGTCATCCTGCTCTTGTACCTGTCCAAGTTATTCGTAGTCTTTTTCCTGCTATTGGAAGATACCGGGAGATTTCTGCGCTGGAGCTTTTCCTTTTTTGGGGACGAAAAAACAGAAGGCACCATGCCCGACCGAGCATCATTTTTCGGGAAACTCACCATTGTATTCGGTGCCATCCCCTTGCTCAGCGGCATTTACGGAATGGTCAAAAATGCCTACAACTACCAATTGCACCGTGCACAGGTGAAATTGCCCCATTTGCCAAAATCCTTCCAGGGCTTTAAAATCGTGCAGATTTCCGATATCCACTCCGGCTCCTTTACTGCCAAAAGGCCCATCCTTCGCGCCATTGAAATGATCAATCGCGAAAAGCCAGATATTGTATTGTTTACCGGTGATTTGGTAAACAACCGCGCAGATGAGTTTTTGCCCTATCTGGAATATTTCGCCCAAATCAAGGCCAAAGAAGGCATTTACTCCTGTCTGGGCAATCACGATTATGGCGATTATTACCGCTGGAAAGACCAAGCCGAAAAGGATAAAAACATGCAATTGCTACAGGATATGCAGCGCAAAATGGGCTGGCAGCTTTTGCTCAATGAAAACCGCATCATAGAAAGAAATGGCGAAAAAATTGCCGTGCTTGGTGTAGAAAACTGGAGTGCCAAGCGCTTTGGCAAAAAAGGGCGACTCGACCTGGCTGAAAAAGGTACGGAAAACATTCCCGTAAAACTCCTACTCAGCCATGACCCCAGCCACTGGGATGCCCAAGTCATTCCCAAATATCCCAAAATCGACATCACCTTTTCCGGACATACCCACGGTGCACAATTTGGTATAGAATTCGGTTCCTTCCGCTGGAGCCCCAGCCAATACATCTATCCACAATGGGCAGGACTTTACCAAAAAGGTCAACAATATTTATACGTCAATCGCGGTTTTGGCTTCCTCGGCTATCCCGGCCGCATCGGCATCTTGCCCGAAATTACGGTGATGGAACTGCACAAAGCCTAAGCCGGATAAACCGGAAATCCTAATTGCTAAAAAATAAATCCTAAACAAACCTAAATATCAAAATAAAAATGATTTAAACCATAACTAAGAGGTGGCATTTAAAAAGTTGGACAAAATAATTCCCCTCTGAACCATCAATATTTACAAGTGTTTCAGGATAATACATAAATTTTTCTGCCAAAAAATGGTAGAATTTGAATTTTAAGACACTATTTTTCATCCTCAAATCAATCCATCAGCACATCAAAAAATCAGCACATCAAATCATCAGAATGGCGTGTTTACCGGGCTGTCCGCTCTATCTTTTGGTGCGATGGCAAAGTGTTGCAAATGGACTTTAGTATGAGCTTCCGCTGGTCGCTTTCCCAAAGCCCGCAACACTAATGCCCCGCCCCAAAAGGATACCGCTTCCATCCCTCACGCGGGTTTGCGTTTTCATAACAATATTGCTTTGGATTCGAAAACAGAAAGAGCAGCATTGAGGTTAAATTGAAACCGTCATTCCCGCCCGAACGTACCTTTTCGGTACGGGCGGGCAGAACGGAGCACCCGCCTGAATCGGCAGGGGCAGGAAGCGAAGGGAAGAATCTGGTAGGATTTGGGAGATTGCCACATCCTTAGCCAACACACAAAGCCACGCTCTAAGGATTCTAAAGGACGGCTTTTATTTTAGGTCTAGGAAACTACCATACCTTTTGAAACCCCGTCATTCCCCGACTTTATGTCCCTTAGAACTAAAGATCGGGGAATCTCCAAAGATTAAGCCGAACAACCAAACCACGTTTTTATAGATGATTGATTGAATAAAAAATATTAAAAGTCCTATTGATGAATTGTGAAAAAATGTACATTTACAATAGATAAACCCTAACACCACTTGTGTATATACAACAATCTTACATGTCAGGTATAAGAAGTTTTATGAGGGTTAAATGAGTGGTTACTTAAAGACGACAATGCACAATGGTAAGAACCACAGTAAAGAAAAATAATTTATGGACAACAGAGTTTATTACGGGGAGTATTGTCTGAAACATTGGATAGAATTAATTCTGAAAAAGAATATCATACTTCCGGACTATCAACGATATTTTGTTTGGAATGAAAAAAAAGTTGAAACCTTAATTGATACATTTAAGAAAAAACAATTTGTTCCTCCCGTGACAATTGGAGCTTTTAAGAATAAAAATAATAATCAAAATTTAATACTTGATGGACAGCAGCGATTAACAAGTGTTTTGTTAGCATACCTTAGTTTATTCCCTGACGAGACCACATACAAAAAAGCTATAGAAAAATTCGCAAATGAAAATGATGACGAAGAAGAAATAGACGAACAACTTGACAACATTCTTGAATGGAAGTTTGAAAAATTAACCGAAAAAGGAAAAAACAAACAAGAAATTCTTACAAAAATTACTGACGGGAACTACAAAAAAATAGATTTCAAGATAGACGATATGTTTCTTGAAACTACATTTTTAGGCTTTTCTTACTTGGTGCCTTTTGTTACAGATGAAAGGGAGCAGCAAAAATATTACTCTTCCGTTTTTAGAAATATAAACATACAAGGTGAAGCTTTATTGCCACAGGAAAGTAGAGCTTCTTTATATTTTTTAGATCAAAATTTAGTTCAGTTTTTTGTGCCCGACTTCACTAAAACATTTGCGGTAAAAGGTGTGAGTAGCGAAACAAAAATTGACTTTGTTAGATGTTTGTCTTTATTGTCGCAATTCAACAAAGAAAATTCAGTAAACAAGGTTGCACGCAGTTATAAACCAAAAATGGAAAAGTATTACGAAGAATATATTTATTCCGTTATTGCCGATACTGATGATAAGTATGGGAAGTTTTCAAGCATATTCCCGAACAAACAATATGAGGCCCGTTTATTAAATTTGAAACAAGCGTTAAATTCATTGGAAATCAAAAATCAATTTCCATCAATTATTGATTTGGATATGTATTTCTTTGGTCTTACATACACAATTGTCTTTGAAAACAAAACGATAGACAATACAAAAAAAGACGAACTAAAACAAAAAATTGAAACTAAAATAAGTGTGTTCAAAAATGATAACTCACATACAAAAGCACCAAGTAACTTAGGACATTTAAGGTCGCGAATTAGTTCATCAATAGAAGTATTCGAAAAGTATGCGTCCTAACAATCACACCGATTTCATATTATCACCAATTACAGACATTTTGAAAGATATTGTGTCTGCAAGTACAGGAATAGGAAGTGGAATTGAAACCTTTCCCTTGTGTGACTATGTAATGCAATCCGTATTTCTAAAAATGACAGGATTTCAAGAACAGAAAATGAAATGTGTCTGTTGGGAAATGGCGACCGTTGATTACGAATACAGATATGATTTTACAAGAATGCCTTTTGGTGAATGTTCAAGCTATTCAGAAAAGCAAAAGATTTACAAGGAATTGATAAAGCAAATTGAAAAATATGGTTTAAAGTTTTCTAATATTGATATTGATAAAAAAGATATATTGATAACAACTTCTTCGGATATTTTAGATACATTTTCAAATACCAATTTATCAATTTGGGCACAGAAAGATATTCTAAGTTTTGAGTCAATTTTAAAGGATATTAAAGCCACACATTTTGCTAATGAAAAAGCGACCTTATTTGCAAACACATCATTGAAAAAAATGTATGAAAAGCATTTGTATAGGCAAAGAAATCGAATTGCACACAACACTCCCTCGTATCAACAGAATTTGCCAACACTAAAAACATTAGCAAATGAAGACCACAAATACGAAAACTATTTTATTTACTTTTTTCTATTGGTTTTGATAGACAAGGTATTCATAGAATTGTATAAAAAATATTTAGTAACAATTGATAATAATTAAATTTTAGAATATAAAAAACAACCGCTACAACATCGGCTATAATCAATTGGGGTATAGTTGTTTAACTGAAAAGTAAGTGAATGAAATAAAAGTCAGTACTAAAACGAAAAGTTAGAGCCCCCAACTGCCCCCAAGTTGTAGCGCATTTGCAGCAAAGCTTTCAGCAGAGAAAATGCGAACCTTCTTCCAATGGATACTGCTTCTACCCTTTACATACCCAGAAAAAAATTAACTTTGATAAATAAATCCAAGATTAGTAAATTCAAAAAAATGAATATAGAAAAATATTGTATGATAATGATAAGTTTTCCATTATCTCAGGGATTTGGGAAAACGATTATAGTGTTATAGCTATGAGATGGAATGGCGATGATTATAATTCTGAAGATGTAAGTTATCCTAAAGTATTTGGTAATCCAATGTGGTTTATTATCCCTGATCAATTATCTATTCAAATATTAAAAAGTATATTAAACGAAAACAATTCTAATAACAAGCTTATTATTGAAGCTTTGAGGGATTTTATAAAGGATATTCAAAGATGATTTATAAATGCATACTTCTGTGCTTGTGTTTTATACACTATGCATCTATTGCTCAAAACATTAAAACTTATAAGGGATCTTATAAAGGTGGAGAGGCTACTTATGAGTATTATGAAAATGATGCCTACGAAAGAATATACCATGGTGCATTCACATATATACGGAAATCAGAATCAGGTAATAAAAATGAAATAAAAGGACAATATGCAAATGGATTAAAAGTTGGCGAATGGAAATTTATATCTGACAATATAGTTCAATCTGGAAATTTCAAGGATGATAAATTAGACGGTAAATGGACGAAAATTAAAATTGATGGAGCAAATAAAACACTGATAAGTTCATGCACTTTTAAGGATGGAAAATTAATAGGAGAATTTTACTTCAACAATCACAGTGATTTATATGTTGAAGGCAATTTTAACAAAGAAGGTATTTTTGATGGCAAATGGTTAATAAAAGAAAAAATAAAGAAAAACAATACTTTTATTGAGATTGAAGATATTCAAAAATATGATAAAGGAATATTATATTGGAGGCTTAAGCGCAATATACAGACAGGTAGAATAATTAAGAAACTCGATATTTCAGAGTTTGTTAGAAATTTTCATGTGAATTTTGATAAGTCATCAAATACATCCTTTATAGATGGAATTGAATATGTCTCATTACCTCATCAAAGCAAAGAATTACTTTACCCAAAAAATGACTCAATAAAATATATAGCTAAAAACCATATTGCATTTCAGCCAGACGATATTGTTTGGAGGTATTCAGTTGGTAGATTGTTATTTTTTTATGAAGATCCATTTCGCCTCTATTATAAAGATTATGTAGCAGCCAGCCTTGAAGACTATTTAAAAGAGTACAATCCTGTATTTATTATCATACCTTATGATTTATCACGCGAAAAAAGAGAACTAGACCGATTAAGGAAAATTGAGGAGGATTCAATAAGAATAGCAAAAGTAAAAGCCAAACATAACGAGTTTTTAAACCTCAGAAGCAACACAATTATTAATGTTGAAGAACATAATAAAACCCTTTACTTAAAAAGAAAAGAAATAATAGAGAACTATATCTTAGAAAAATTAAAAAATCAAAATTACAGTTACTCATTAAAAGGTTTTATCCATTTAGATTGCGATTCAAATGGGAGGTCTGAAATTGAATATGATTTGCATACTGATAGTTCTCATATATTAAAAATAATAGAGTACTGGATCCCAGATATATCTGATAAACTTAGGACATGCATTTACCAAAATAATCTCTATATGCAAAGTAGAGCAACTTACCCTATAAATATAGAAAACTATCAAGTTGATTTTATATTAATTGTGAAAAAAAACTCAACATTTCAAGTTAAATCAGAAGAAAACATCCCTCAAGAAATATTACAGGATGTAAAAAATAAATTCAACTCTACATCCCACAAAAAAGGTAAGTATGATATCAATTATCATATAACCAAGTTGAATAAAGCCGTAACTTATAAAGAAATAAAAATTGAGCCTTAAGCCCCCGCTCGTGGCAAGACCCGCTAGCTATGAGCTCCAGCCATCTTGTGCGTTTTCAGAGCTATAGCGTGCTCAAGAATCCCACAAACAAAATTCCAAACCCTCCGATCTCAGCTATGATCAGCGCCACCATAAATGTGATAATCACCCAATTAGGAAGCGTGGATGCTCCCAGTTTGTGGGGTTTTTTCATCTGATTATCGGTGTCTTTTAGCACCCCATGAATCACATACGTTGAAATCGCCAGAGCGAAAAACACGATGGGCGCTGCTGCCGACCAGAAAGTCACCATCTCGGAATAGGGGCTTAGTTCCACAAATTTGGCCAGAACCAGTGTGGCAAAACTATACATCAGCGATGTTCGATGTGCGATATCCACATAGACAGGTGCTTGTGCTTCCTTCGATGAATGGATATGGTAGTACTTCCAAACGCCAGTGATTAGACCAGTGAGAAAGAAAATTCCACAAGCTGTGTACGTAAATAGCAGTGATGGAGCCATAGGGTGATTCTAGTAGATATCTAAAGTAACTGTTAAACCCGAATTATTCATTAGAAAAAATGATTAATGACGAAAAACTTTCTGTTAAGAGTGAGATTTACCAAATAGTTGACTTATTTTGTAAAAAATGCTAAACTCTGTAAGTTTGTTGGCGCCACGTAAAGTCAACCACTACATAATTTTGCAGTGAAATGACGCTAAAAGTTATTTGCGCCAAATGCTAAAAGTTGAAAACAGTGCCAGATAAAAAATCTAAAAGAGATGTCAGCCTCAAAACTGCCACTCCTTTTCCAACAAAGCTTTCAACTTCCAAACAAGTGTATCCATTGAAGCTTAACTTCCATATTCCCCCGTCCAACTAAAACTGCAAAGTCAACTGCGCTCCTGTACCTTTTGGCTGCTCGTTATTAAGATTGGAAAATGTAATGCCCAGCAAACGCACTGATTTTTCTGGGAAGTAGGGCTGGTGCAGCAATTCCCGTACAATTCCCATTATTAATTTTTCATCGGGCTCCAGGAAATAAGGGAAACTCTTGCTGCGCGTGTGCTGCTTAAAATCCTGATACTTGAGTTTTAAGGTGATCGTCCGGCCTTTGGTTTTACTTTTTTTCAGTCGCTCTACTACTTTAGCTGCTATTTTTTCCAGCTCCTGCAGCATTTCTGTTTCACTACTCAAATCGCTTTCAAAGGTATTTTCTGCACCCACCGACTTGCGAATGCGGTTGGCTTCCACCTCCCGTTCATCTTTGCCGCGCACAATGTTGTAATAATGCCTCCCTGATTTACCAAATTGCCGGACCAGTTCAATTTCTGAAAATCCTTTCAAATCTGCACCGTTGTGGATGCCCAGCTTTCTCATTTTTCCCTCTGTTACTTTACCAATGCCGTGAAACTTATTGATAGGCAACTGTTCCAAAAATGCAGTAGCTTTTTCAGGCGGGATTACGGTAATGCCATTGGGCTTATTGACATCACTGGCCACTTTGGCGAGAAACTTATTAAAAGAGATGCCGGCTGAAGCTGTAAGCCCCGTAGTTTCAAAGATCCGCTGGCGTATTTCCTCAGCTATCAAAGTGGCAGAGGGCATTTGCTTTTTATTGCTGGTGACATCCAAGTAGGCTTCATCCAGTGAAAGTGGCTCAACGAGTTCTGTGTAATCTCTAAAAATTTCCCGTATTTGAATGCTCACTGAGCGATACACTTCAAAGCGGTGTTTTACAAAAATAAGATGGGGGCATTTCCGCTTAGCAGTAACAGATGGCATAGCAGAATGCACACCATACTTACGCGCTTCATAACTGGCAGCAGCCACCACGCCTCGTTCCGCGCTACCGCCAACGGCCACCGGCTTGCCGCGTAATGTTGGATTATCACGTTGCTCAATGGAAGCATAAAAAGCATCCATATCTATATGTATGATCTTGCGGATAGCGGGCATCTCCTGCAAAAGTCCGTAATTTTTTGTTTTTGTAAACTACTTAACTGTTTCTCGTTTACACAAAAGCCAAAGCATTGATTATGAATGTCTCCAACTCACCCCAACCAACCCATCACCATTTCACCTGCTTGCCCTGCCTTTGCAGAAACGACTTCGTGCCCCTGCGAATGCCCGCCTGAACGAAGTCGTTCGGGCAGGGTTTGTCCGGGCGGGCAGGCAGGCTGGAACTCGGACATTCTAAAGCGGACACTCAGACTTTATAGACAAACTCTATTTGATTGCTGCCAGTTGAATTTTAAATATTTAAAACCTGTGTTCGGAAATTATTTATTGCTCGGCTCTTAAATAATTATCGAGCTCAGGTTTAAAGCGATGTCATGCCTTCTTCCTGATCTTTTAATGCTTCAGGTACTTCTTTTAATTCATCCGGAATATCGCTGGTTAATGCATTTAGAAAAGCAACGATGTTCTCAACTTCTGAATCACTCAACTTTAGGTCTAATTGAGTGATCGCCATAATTTGAACAGCTTTTTCAAGCGTATCAACACTTCCATCGTGGAAATAAGGGGCTGTTTTGGCTACATTCCTCAGGGAAGGCACTTTGAAAATATATTTTTCAGTTTCATTTTTTGTCACTTCAAAAAGCCCTTCATCTATATTTTTACTTCCGGTATAATCCCAATAGCTGTAATAAACACCAAATTTCTGCAATAGCTCCCCACCTAATAATCTTCCTGCATGACAAGTAGTGCAACCAACCAAAGAAAAAGTCATCATTCCTTTTTTCTGCTTTAGGGTTAATGCACTGGAATCGCCAGCAAGATATTCATCAAATGAAGAAGGGGTAATCATTAGACGCTCAAATACAGCAATGGCTTTTTTAAGGTTCTCATAGTTTATTGCAGATTCTTCCTCAGGAAATGCTTCACTAAATTTCTCTTTGTAAAGTGGAATTTGAGACAATCGCTCAATTAAAAATTCTTCGCTGGGAATAGCCATTTCTATTGGGTTTAAAATCGGCATACCAGCCTGTTCTTCCACATCTTTGGCACGGCCGTCCCAAAATTGACTTTTGTGCAATGCCGCATTAAAGACTGTTGGCGAATTTCTGGGGCCTAAAGTCCCTCCTACTCCTGGCGAAGTCGGTAGATTATCCACACCAAATGTCTCCAGGTTATGGCAGGAATTACAACTCACTGTTCCATCTTTGGACAAGCGCTTGTCGAAATAAAGCAAGCGTCCCAGTTCCACTTTTTCATCTGTGATCTTATTGTTTGGGTTTTCAGCCTTCAAAGGTAAGCTCCCATAAAGCTCAAAATGATCCTGAAGTGCCAAGTTGTATTGTATGTGTTCGCGATCTTCTAATGATTTAGAAGTTTGTTCAGAACTGCAGGCAGTTACAAAAAATACTGACAAGGCAAATAGAAAAGTCCAATAGCGCATATGATAAATTTTAGTTTTTCAATTACAGTAAAATTAAAAAACTACTGCACTATTGTGGCAAAATACAAAAACAATAAAATTGATAGGCTATAAATGGATATTATAATTCTGGTTGATAAGCACGTGCATCATCCAAACACTCCTGTCCGAACAGAATTTTTTCATTGTCATTAATGATACCTATAAAATCCGTAATGTCAGATTTGTTTTCTACCGTCCAGTACATAACACAATCTTCATTGGTGCAATGTTTGCCATGATCCTCATCTTGGTGATTGGCCGTCATGGGCAGTCCAAAATTCACCAAACCGATTGCATGACCTACCTCGTGGATTACAGTTGCCTGCTCTACATTTTTTCTGGAACCGGATGAAACACTATTGATTACAGGCTTAAATATTGCAACATAAGGGGTTTCTCCCAGCGCAACTCCCAGTACATTTTCCTGACGCTCTCCACCCGAACTGTAATAGGCATCTACAAAAAGTATAAAAATATTGCCCGTGCTTCCTTCATTTACCCCTTTCCTGAACTCATCGGCAATTTCTTTGATATCAGCGGAGCTGTAATCCCCTTGTTTTTGTTTTGGGATTTCAGTCATTTCCTGAAGGGTGAGCGGCAAATCTATCTGCGTTTCTACACTACGCCCCTGAAAAAGGGCTTCTATATTGTTTTTGGTCAGATTCCAGGCAGGTTCATTCCCTAATATTCCACCACTTTCAATAATAGGCTCTGCACCTGTTTCATAAGCTACTTCCAGCTTAAGGGTTGATATTCCAGAATAAAAATGATCTAAAGTGTATTTGTCTTCCTTTATATCATTGTCATCGGGATCATTATTGTCTTTATCACATGAGCTGAAAAGCAGCAAAGCAAATAAAACAATAGTCGCTAAACGGAAATTTCGAAAATCAAAAGCCATAGTATTTTTTTATTGAAAAATAAATTTCAGGTAAATTAGCAAAATCATTGGAAAGCTAAAACTACGACAAAAGATTGATTCGATAATATTAGCACCCAGATGTCACAGTTTCAGCAGGTATATACTGATAGAAACAGTTTCAGCAAATCTGAAATCAATTTAATTTTATCATGAAAAATCAGTGTCACCAGCGTTCCATTCATTTACAGCATTTACTCAGGCACAATTATACTCAAATATACTGCCCCATAACCGCCCCAAATACCGAGTCCCCCATTAATATTGGATTTAATACGTGTAGGTGTGCTCAATGGTGAGTCTCCTCCATCATTTTCAATAGTATTCCAAAAATCATAATGGGCCTTGTCAATGGTTGACCATTTCACCTTTACGGTATCACCTTTCCAAAAATAGCTGTATGTTTCCCAATCGATCTCTCTATTGGGATTTTGCCCCGCTTCCAGGGGAAAAGTGTAGGTGCCTCCTCTGAACAATTTATCACTGTAAACTGAAGCTGAAAGTGGTGCATAAAAAGGTTCGTTATTGCGTTTAGTCAGATACCTTATAAAATTACCGCCTGAATCCGGAACTGAAAAGGTGATCGTCACCGAAACAAGACTGTCCTTTTTTTCATCTGGATGCGGAATAACGCCCAGGGAATGTACATCGGGCTTGGCCGGAATACTTGTTTTGGATGTCAAAGTCTTTCCTTCAGCCTCAATCTTTAAGGAATAAGATTTCCGGTATTCTCCCAAAAAAGCATTGCTCGAATCGCCCTGGAACAAATCGATAATTTCTGGAATGGTGTATATACAAATATTGGGCAGTTGCACGGTATCACTAAAACTATAACCAAGGCTTCTGGCCAGTTGACGTTGCACATTTTCAGGAAAAGAAGCCGTACAGAATTCACCTAATTTTACAGAATCGGAATTGGAATACACCCATACATTTGCTCCATTAACAAAATACTGATCGAAATCTTTTAAATTGACTTCTCCAAAAAAGGAGGCATTTCTGCTAAGCGTAACAATGGGTGGGCCACCGGCATTAATACTGCCTTCTACTACCAGTTTGGGTTCTGCCTCGGGCAAATCCAGTTCAATATTGGTTGTGCAGCTTGCAAATAGCAGTAGCATTGCAATACTGCAATAGGTTACAGAAATTTGAAAACAACCTTGTTTAAGCAATTTGAAACAATTTTTAGCCGGGATCAGGTATCAAAATTGCCAAATCTTTTAAAGAAATACACTATACTGAAGAATCTTCCACAAAACTTTTTGAAATAATGGGGGGGGATTATAATGGCAGGATTATAATTTTCTAAACTTTCGCTGCTCTATTGTTTCTCCATTTTTATTCTCCAGATTTGCGATGTAAAGTCCCCTGGAGTATGCTGAAAGATTTATATCAAAATCTATTGCACCACTATTCAGCGTTTTGGTAAATAATTTTCGTCCGGTTAGATCATAAATATTAAAAATAATCCCTTGATCAATTTTCGGCAATTTGCAAAATACCCTTACCTGTTCACTTGTGACATTTACAAGATAAAACTCTCTTTCTTCTGAAAAGGCATTGTCTGAAATTGAACTAATCACTTCCTCTTCTCCCCTTTCTTCATAGGCATTTATCAAATTGGGTTGAATGTTCTTCAGAATCTGCTGATCCTCAAGATATATGGAGCGCGAGAGTTGAATCGCATTGGCATATTTCAACTCAGTATCATCAATCTCGAAAATATAGGTGAAGCTTGCCGAAGAAGGCAGATTGCCCGAAGGACGGTTTATAGCCAATAGATTGTGTTTGATTTCAAAGTTTTGAACACTGCTGCTATCAATCTCAGAGGGTTTAAAATTAGCCATCAGGTGATCATCTACAACAAACCACATTCCTTTATCGTATTTCAGATTGGGGAATTGAGTAATTACAGGGAAACTAATATCAAAATCAATAGATGATTCAATTTCTGAAATGACTTGTTGTCTATCAAATTCAGAACTCTGTTCATTGAAATAAACCAATCTGATCTTGTCTTTTTTGTCTGAACGATGTTGTACACGATCTACCAGCTCTTCATCAATATTAAGCTTTGCTGTAGATGAATTGTGCATCCTGAAGGCATAAACATCGGATTGCTCTTCCCAGTAATAGGGTTCACCGTTTACATACCAGTACAAATCATCCGAATCAGACCTGAAACTGATCAGTGAGATACTCAGTAAGAGCACCGATGTGACAATAATTATTTTGTGCAGAACCTTCATTAGTAGCTGGATTTTACAACCTTACGCGTCTCAATGGCTTGATTTTCTATTATAAAATGAACCAAATACATGCCTGTTGCCCAAGAGTTAGCATCAATCTCCATTGATTCTATTAAAGCCTGAAAATAAACAGTTTTACCCGAAAGATCAACAATTCTTGTATGTATTTCAATATTGGTATTTTGATTACTTAGATTAATTTGCAGTTTGTCTTGTACCAGGGTATTCATACTTATTCCCAATTCATCGGCATCCATTGTATTTCCAATACCTACAGGAGTACCTCCAACGGCTTTCAACGCATTTACCCGACCATAACCGGTTTCCCTGCTTCGGCCTTGCTCATCTTCATTATAATAGTAATTGTATTTAGCACCGCCATCACCTGCATTAACTTTATCAGCGGTATTTAGCAATTCTGATACAACTTCACTGTATTGCTTAGTGTTGTCTTGCCCCAGCATTAAAGCAATAACCCCACTCACTATTGGCGCTGCTGCAGAAGTTTTATGAAAGCTTATATAATCAGAACTTCCATAACCATTTCCCCCGGAAAGATCGGTAGTAAATATACATACACCAGGAGCTGATATATGCATCTTATCTCCATAATTAGTGCCCCATGAACCCGACACATCCCATCCATCATTAGGCGTTTTTCTCAAATCATCAGGTGTTGATGCACCTACACTAATCACTTCATCATAAGAAGATGGATACTGAGGATTATTAATATCATCATAATAATCATTGCCATGTGAAGCGACAATAAAAGTTCCTTTTCCATTTCTTCCATGGTTTATGGCATTGTCTATTTCATTTTTAATTGCAGGGCTCGGAAAATAAGAACCAAAACTACAATTGATCACATCAGCATCGAACCCACTGCTGATTGCTTTTTGCAGTGCCAGTACTACAGAAGCTTCAGATCCATCTATCAACATTGGAATAACTTTAGAATCGTAGGCCACTCCAGCCGAGCCGACTCCATTATTTGCTTTTGCAGCTATCACTCCAGCAACAGCCATACCATGTGCCTGAGAACTACTGGTAAAGTAAAAATTGGAGGCATCATAAGTCTTGTTTTTAATACAATCCCAGCCGCCAAGCATTTGTCCCTGCATATCGGGATGATCGTAGTCAAAACCGAAAAAATCAATCACTGCAACCTTAGTATTTTTTCCTGTAGCTCCATTGTCCCAAGCCTGACCGATTGCGGCATCTGTTGTAGCTTCTTGTTGATAACTTCCACAGGATACAGCCTGCCCGCTGTTTTCTATAAACCAGGATTTTTCAATATCAACATCATTTGCAGCGCCCAAAGGCTCAAAAAGATTGATTCTATTGGGCTGTACTTCTTTTACAATAGCATTTTCTTCTTCATAAATTTTAGCAGAAAGCAAAGCCGAATTGATGTACTCATTTGTGTTGAGATTTTTAAAAAGTACAGTATTGTAGCTATTTTCATGTGCTTTCAGCAATTCTATATTGTAGCGATTTTGCAAATACTCAATTGCTTTTGTTGATTCCAGATCACGCAATTGTAGTAATAGTATATCATCTAAATACAGTGTTTTTTCTTTAAGTCCTTCAGAATAAATAGCTGTAACAGGACTCATTAATCCTGAATTTATATAATGCTCCACAGACTCAGAGGATGAATACTGATCTATGGAAACAATATTTTGGGCAACATACTCAAAGGGAATGTATGTTTTAGCAGTAGCTGCTTCTTTAAAATAATTTTCATGCAATTTGAAAAACTGCTTAGAATGATCAACTTTCCATTCTACCGCTTTACCTGCTTCATACCAATAAAGTGTTTCATTCTGTCCACTGGCAAATAGTCCGGTAATTGTGTTGCTTAAAATAAGCCCGCTTAAAATAAATGCTTTTGCACTCCAGTTCTGTAGCTGCATAATCTTGTCTCTTCTCGTTATCAAATAGTTTTTCGATCTACACACACACTGAGAGAAGAATCACTGCATCCTTTTACGGAAGTGAAATGAAAATGTTTGGCTTTTAAATAAATGAAAGATTCTCCTGAGAGGAATTATGTCGATGGAGTATTTTAAAAGCTGTAGTAGTTGCTTTAATTTGTTAGTGACAGAGGTTTTTATTGTTCAGGGATTTAGCAAAAAACAAGATTCTATTTCCCGAAAAACATGGCTACTTTTACAACAAAGACAATTATTCAAGCAAGGATTGTTGCTCAATTTATTTTGCCAATTCCCTTCATTTGACAAGCAGTTTATTTTGTACGGATTTACTATTATATACAACAATACCGAAGACATTGAATTTGCGGAAATGCAAAAGATCGAATTTATTTCAAGTCAATCTCAAAGTCGGTATTCCTTCTATTATAATCCTCATTCAAAATTTAATAAAGACAAGTGTTTTGGGGAAAATGAGCAGTTTATTGTCGGAATGGACGGGGTTATTTTAAATCTTCGGCAACTTAGAAAAACATATGCGCTTTCAGATAATTTCAAGCTGATACTCCATCTGCACAATCAATTTGGCAAAAATTTCATCAATCAGTTCAGCGGGGAATTTTGTGGTTTTATTTTTGACAAAGACAGCCATGAGCTCTTGTTTTTCACCAACCAGGCTGGCACAAAAAAGGCACTGTACTGCAAAGCCGGAAATTCTACCATAATCAGTCCAGATTTGAAAATTATCAGTGACCTGAAAAGCGAAATAGATGGTGCTAACCAACTTAATTTTAATGCTGCTTATGCCATGCTCACTTTTGGCGGTACATACAAAAGCCAGACACTGATTTCCGGTATCCATAAGCTTTGTGCAGGACAATTGCTGCAAGTCTCCGGAGATAAATTAAGTGTGGAAAATTATCACAGTTTCAATAATATTAAATCAAAAATTTACAGTGAAGAAAAAGCCATTGAGCTGCTTGAAGCACATTTCAGCAATGCCATTGAAATGGAATATCAAAAGGATATTGAGTATGGCTACAAGCATATTGCAACCCTGAGCGGTGGACTGGACTCCAGGATGAATGTAATGGCTGCTGCAAAAATGGGGCTTTCAACACACAATTTTTGTTTTTCGCAATCGGGCTATGCAGATGAGCAAATCTCAAGAAAAATAAGTGCTGACCTGGGCAATACCTACACTTTTATTCCGCTTGATGAAGCCATATATATGGAGCATATTGAAGAAAATCTATCCTGTTACAATGCTTCGATATTTTACCTGGCAGCAGCACATTTTAATTTCGCACTGAAAAAACTCAAACTGAATGATTTTGGACTTATCCATACCGGGCAAATTGGCGGTGCTGTGATGGGAGGTTTTATTTCTAAAAATCCCGATAACCCCGATTACTTTTCCACAGCTACTTCAAAAAAGCTGATCCACAAAATTGATTTTATAAAAACTGATGATTACGCTTCGGAAGAAGTTTTTAAATTCCACAATAGATTATTCAACATAACTGTATCAGGATCATTAATTTGCGAAAATAACCAGAGCTATCTTTGTTCTCCTTTCCTCAATACCGATTTTATTGAGGCCTGCTTGTCTATTGATATCCATCTAAAACAAAACAGCAAGCTCTATTTTAAGTGGATCGAAAAATACAGACCTGAAATTGCGCAGTACAAATGGGAAAAAACAGGTTTTAAACCCAATGCGCAATGGAAAAATGAATTGAGCAGATACCGCAATAAAATTAAACAGATTTATCATAACAAAACCGGGCAATTGCAAAAAACCAGTATGAACCCCTATGAATATTGGTATAGGAAAAACAAAAATATACGAGACCTTTACAAAACCCGTTTTGAGACTCTAATTGATCTGGTCATTGACAAAAACCTGAACAAGGATATGCACTTCTTATTCGAAAAAGGAAATACCTTAGAGAAATCGCTGGTAATTACTTTGCTGGAGGCAATTAATAAATACAATATAAAAGCTTGAGTGCACAGAACTTCATACAATCTTTTCTGAAGCGCAAAGGTGCCTATGTGCTGTTTTCTTCATTTGCGATCAAATTATTGGCTTTCCTGCTTACATTATACGTGATCAGAGTAATTCCAAAAGATGAATTCGGATACATTGTTTATGCTGTTACCATTATTGCCTTTATACTGCCTTTTCACGGTTTTGGCGTACACCAGGGATTGCTCAGGTATGGCTCAATTTCAGAATCGCAGCAATTAAAGAAATACTATTTTAACCTTATCATTAAAAGGGGAATATTCTATTCGGCTATAATGATAGCAGTGATTTGCCTGCTTTCGCCATTGCTCTCCTCCAACCTTGAACAATCGCTGATTTATATCATAGTGTTGAGTTTTCAACTGATCAGTTTGTTGTTGATCGAGAGCATCAGGATTTATACCCGGCTGATCAATCTCAATAAAGGCTTTGCGATTACCGGGATATACAACAGCCTGATTCTACTACTGTCAGCGATGTTAGCCACTTATTTTTGGGGTGGAAAAGGCTATGTGGCAGCGCTTGTATTAGCACCATTTTTCTATTCTGCATACCTCATTAAAAGATTTAATTTGCTGCGGTACAACCGGAAATTAAAGCCACAGCATTCCATCAGGGAATTTTTGAGTTATGGTTTTTATTCAAGCCTGGGTGGTGTATTGTCACAATTGCTCTATGCCGTAGATATTCTGCTTATCGGAAATTTAATACAGGATGCAGAACAACTTGCGCAGTACAAAACTTCCAATATAATCCCTTTTAGCCTGCACATTTTACCGGTCGCCATTATGACCACAGATTTTGTGAAGTTGGCAAAAAATGCCCAGTCAAACAGGACATTTATTAAAGATTATTACCTCAACTACCTGAAAGTAATGCTGTTTATATGCATTGGCATAATCATAGTGTTTTACTTTTTCTCACACGATATCCTGCACATTTTTGGAAAGCAATACACCGAGGACAACAACCTGATGCTTATTTTTTCTATTGGGACTGTTGGTGCACTTTTATTAAGGATTCCACTGGGCAATATGCTTTCTGCTATTGGCTGGCCTAGAGTGAATGCGTTTTTCTCATTAATTGTATTGCTGATAAATGTATTTGCCGGCTATTATTTTGTGTTGCATTACGGAGTACTCGGGGCGGCCTACACCACTGTGTTTTTGATGTGGTTTTCAGGAATTTTGTCTTTGTTTGCACTGGTTAAATTTTTAAAATGAAAGATTCATAAATTCCGGATTTGCTGTTGATGTGCGCGTCTCGCGAGTTTCTCTAATTAATTCGCGCAAATGCAGATCAATTTCTTCAACTAAGAAATTTCAATATAAATGAACAAACTGAAAAAATTAATCCGGGGATTGCACCTGCTTATAAAAAAACCTTCACTCATCAATTTAATATTAGAGGACAATGAGCAATACAGGGAAATTGCAATAAAAAGACATCAGCTGGAAAATGGCCTTCAACAAGTTGATTTTTCAGCTATTGCTACTGGAAATAAACTCACTGTAGATCCTTTCTCCTTTCTTGACGGCACTTCCCTGCCAACGGATTTTGCCTTGTTGAGAAGTCTTGCCGAGCGCTTTAAAGTAAAAACATATCTTGAAATTGGCACCTGGCGTGGGGCAAGTGTGGCGAATATTGCACAGATAGTGCCCGAATGCTACACGCTTAACCTGCCGGATGAGAAACTCAGGGAAATGAAGCTGGGTGAAAATTATATCCAATCGCACCGTTTTTTTTCCAAAAATCTAAAAAATGTCAAGCATCTTTTTGGAAACTCCCACCAATATGATTTTGAAAAGCTGGACAAAAAATTCGACATGATCTTCATTGATGGAGATCATCACTACGAAGCGGTAAAAAAAGATACTGAAACAGCATTTAAGCTACTCCGGGATGAAAACTCCATAATCGTTTGGCACGACTATGCTTATTCCCCGGAAAAAATCCGGTGGGGTGTAATGCTCGGCATCCTCGATGGCTGCCCTCCCGATAAAAGAAACAAGATATTTCACGTGAGCAATACACTTTGTGCTGTTTTTTGCAATGAAAAATTTGAGACCAAAACACTTGTTCCATACACGCTTCCCAGTAAAAAATTCAAACTGGACATTTATAACCTGAGCTCTATAATTATTTAAGAGCTCAGAAATTCACTAAAATGCAATAGGCAAGGCGCATTTGAGAAGGTCTATCGGGATAAACCGAGCAAATGCAACGCAGCAAATTGTGTTTTATGGATTTCAAATACCAGAAAACAGCAATCTTCTTCCCGGAAATACCTTAAAATAGCCCGCTATTCCATCAGTATTTCCAGTCGAATCTCACTATTTTCTGGTATTCTGAGCAATAAATAATTTCCGAACTCAGGTTTATATCCAAAACACAGGGATTCCAGATCAGACATAATCCAAAATTCACTCTTCTGAAAACTCTACCAACAAATTCCGGTAGGCACTGAACAGTTTGGACTTTGAAACAAATCCTACATATTTTCCATTGTCGAGTACAGGTAAATTCCATGCACCACTACGCTCAAATTTCTCTACAACAGTATCCATCGACTCATGCACTTCTATTTGTTCAGGCGGTGCTTCCATAAGACTCTCTACCTTCACATCATCATAAAGCGATTTGTCAAACATAATATCCCGCACCTGATCCAGCGTCAATATCCCAACCAGAAAACCACTTTTATCCAATACCGGAAAAAGATTTCTGTTGGATTTAGAAATGCTGTTTACCAATTCACCAAGCGTAGCATTTGGGCTTAAGGGGATGAAATTTTTCTCTATTTCCTTTTCCAGCCGCATAAGCGTCAATACAGCTTTGTCTTTGTGATGCGTAATCAATTCACCTCTTTTAGCAAGCTCAATTGTATAAATAGAGTGAGGCATAAATATCTTCACCGTGGTAAAAGCTATAGCACCGGTGAACATCAGTGGTATAAACAACTCATATCCTCCGGTAATCTCTGCTATCAGAAAAATCGCAGTAAGTGGCGCATGCAAAACTCCTGCCATCAAACCTGCCATTCCTACTAAAGTAAAATTGCTTTCGGAAACATCTTTAAACCCAAACAAATTAAGTGCCCGGGAAAAGGAAAAACCCAGTACACTCCCCATAAAAAGAGTCGGGGCAAAAATCCCACCTACTCCCCCGCTGCCAATGGTAAATGAAGTGGCCAATGCCTTAAAGAAAAGGACCGTTACCACAAAGAGCAAAAACAAATAGCTGTTATCTGTTTCAAAAAGTGTGTTCTGAGTCAGCTGATCTCCCTTGCCGTTCAAAATAGCATTGACAATATCATAACCCTCACCATATAACGGAGGGAATAAAAGTAAAAGCACACCCATCAATAAACCTCCAATCAAGGCGCGTTTATAAGGATTTTTAAGACTTTGAAAACGCCCAACAATATAGAGGTAAATTTTGCTGAAATAAAGTGAAATCACTCCAGACACAACACCGAGAAGCAAATAAAAAGGTAAATCTGAAGCCCTGAACTGATCTACCAGGGTGAAATGAAACAAGACATCATCACCCAGGAAAAAGCTGGATATAATTGCAGCACTTACTGATGCCAGTAGCAATGGAATAAGCGAAGCTGTTGTCAAATCCAGCATAATCACTTCTATGGCAAAAACTATGGCCGCTACAGGGGCTTTAAAAATAGCCGCAAGTGAAGCTGTTGCAGCGCAGCCAATCAACAAGGTTCTGACTTTGTAATTCATCTTAAAAGCCCTGCCAATATTCGATCCTATGGCAGCACTCGTCATTACACTAGGCCCCTCCAATCCGGCAGAGCCACCAAAACCAACAGTAAACACACTGGTAATTACTGAAGAAAACATCCTAAATCTTCTGATTATACTATTGCGCTTGGAAATTGAAAAAAGGGCAAATGGAATGCCCGGATATACAGGTCGGCCAATAAATCTTTGAATAATAAAAACTGTAATTAAAATCCCGATTAGAGGGTATACCACAAACAAGTATTTGTGCAAATCTTCCGCAAAACCAAGTGTAATAATTTTCTGGATAAAGTGGACTGTATTCTTGATCACCACTACAGCTAATCCGGAGAGCAGCCCAACGATTACGCTTAAAATAAGAATGAAATGTCTCTGGCTTAAATTCAGCAAACGCCAGGATGTTATCCTTCTAAACAGTAATCTAAAATTTATCCACTTTTTGTTTTTCATCAGAATGAAGAAATATACAGTTTTAACTGCGAATTTATTTTTTTATAAATAAAAAACCCGGCATCAACCGGGCTTTACATCAAATTTAAATTGATTTCAGATCAAGCAAATTGACAAATAATCCCGCCCATAAGCGCAAAAGTCACTATCCAATAACCGGTGTTCAATGCAATATACTTAAAGCTTTTTCTTTCAAACAATGCATTGATGCCCAAAACAGGCAGGGCAAAAAGCAAAGCGCCCAATGCTCCGTGAAATGCTCCGTGTTTGAAGCTCCGAAAATTATCTCCATAGTTTTCCATAAAAGCAGAAATATACAATCCTACTTCAGAGTTGGGGTCTTTAAACCCGGGCTCATTCATCAAAACAGAATAAATGTGCCCCTGGTGAATGACTATAGAACTAATTCCAGCAGCAAGAAAAACACTCAAAAGATAAGAAACACCAAAGATCACAGCCATATTAGCACCTTGCATCTTTTCTTCATTCATGTCTGCGACCTTCATCCATGCTGTACCAAATACTTTTGGATTGTACCAAATAAAACCTACCACCATCGGTACCAGAGCGGCTGCTAGAATAATTGGAATGTTGAACATAATGTTTAGGGTTTGGTTGGCTTCAAATATAATTCATTTTGTCATTTATCAAAATATATAGGACAAATATTCCACACTTTTAAAGTAAGAAGGTTCGACCCCAGTGGGGGTCGAGATTTGTTGTTGGTCCTCATTTTTATAAACATACCATCCTTCCAGGATGGGGATGGGTTTTGCGGGTAATTCATAAAAAACACTATTTTGATTGTTGATTGGATTAACTTCTAAGTGGACTACCAATGCCAGAGACATCACATGTTTATAAGAAAACTGAAACCGTCCACTACATCGAATCCGGAAGAATAGTATGTTCCTGTTTTAGCTGAGTTCAATGTGAAGACAAGAAGCGATCCCACTGGAATCAGTGTTTGTTTTTGAACCGTATTTCATAAATATGCCATTCTTCCAGGATGGTTATTGTATGCTATAATTGGGTTTCAGCTAATACATCTATTACATTACATTTTCTAAAATGCGCAGCAAACTGATGCCAGTGGCATCATATATTTATAACACGAAAGCACCCAACTCATCGACTCCGGAGGAGTCGTACCATTGAAAAACTGTAGCCGATGTTTTTCATATTTTTCCTTCAATACAAACAACGCAAATAACACTATGAGCTAAATATCATTAAAAATGTGATCTAGTGAATCCTGTCAAAGCAAAATTCACCCGAATATTTGAAATCAATTTTCCCTCCACATAAAACGAAGCCCTGAAAATGGCTATCTTTGCCGCTATGAGTACAAAATATTCACAGCGAGGCGTTTCTGCCGACAAAGAAGATGTGCACAAAGCCATCAAAAATTTAGATAAAGGCTTGTTTCCCAATGCATTTTGTAAGATTTTACCCGACCTTGTAGCTGGTGACCCGGACTATTGCAATATCATGCATGCCGACACAGCGGGGACAAAACCCGCACTTGCATATTTGTATTGGCGAGAAACTGGCGATCTGAGTGTTTGGAAAGGAATAGTACAGGATGCACTTATAATGAATATTGATGATTTGATTTGTGTGGGAGCTACTGATAATATTGTAGTTTCTTCTACCATTGGCCGGAATAAAAACCTCATTCCCGGTGAAGTAATCTCAGAATTGATCAATGCTTCTGCAAATTTATTGGAAGAACTCAAAGCACTTGGGGTTAGTGCCGTGCTGGCCGGTGGAGAAACAGCAGATGTAGGCGATATCGTACGTACACTCGATGTCGGCTTTACTGCCTTTGCACGTTTGCCAAGAAAAAAAGTAATAGAAGTCAATATTCAGCCGGGAGATGTTATTGTAGGATTGGCATCATATGGTAAGGCAAGTTATGAAAATAGCTATAACGGAGGTATGGGAAGCAACGGCCTTACTTCTGCACGCCACGATGTGTTGAGCCATGAACTGGCTGAGAAATATCCCGAAAGTTTTGATCCTATGGTTCCCGGGCATTTGATTTATGCAGGCAGCAAAAAACTGACTGATTTTGAAAGAGAAACTGGAATCCCTGTCGGAAAATTAATCCTATCTCCTACGCGAACCTATGCGCCAATTGTAGCCAAAGCCCTCAAATCCATAGACAAAAAAAACATCCACGGTATTATCCATTGCAGCGGGGGCGCACAAACAAAAGTGCTACATTTTACAGATAAAGTGCATATCATTAAAGACAACTTATTTGAAGTGCCGCCACTTTTCAAATTGATTCAATCCGAATCAGGTACAGAGTGGAAGGAAATGTATAAAGTATTCAATATGGGCAGCAGAATGGAATTTTACCTGCCCGAAGCAGAAGCCGCTCAACTTATAGAAATTGCAAAAAGCTACAATGTAGATGCACGGATAATCGGACGTGTAGAAGCTTCTAATAAAAAACAATTGAGCATCAACAGCCCTTATGGGGATTTTGAGTATTCATAAAGCGCAAATAGTTAATTGTAAGTCATACATGTATTATTCATGCTTTTAGGGATATGTAGTCATATTTGTGAATTTTTTAAATAAAAACAAGAACGCTGCCTTATTTTAAAATAAATTTCTCAAAAATCAAGACATCCTTTTTTATGAAAAATGCGTCTATAGTATAGTTTTGGGAAACATTTTTCACTTAATACCAATTGTTATTGTCAAACACCTAAATCAAGTAATCAAAATCTATGAAATTCAATTTATTGTTATGTACAGGTCTCTTGCTATGCCTTTCGCTATTCGCAGAAAAAAATCAAGCAGGCGATAAGCTGCTAATTGACTACAAACTACTCTACACCTATACTCAAGATTCTCTCGAAAGATTTTACAAAGCCAATAATATTCCACAATTCATCACTCCCGTGGAAAATGGCATCGATATGTATGAAATCACATACAGGGGCGAATGGATTGATGGTTCGCTGATAAAAGCCAAAGGTGTGCTGTATGTTCCCACAACAACGGAGCCCAAAGCCGAATTGGCTTATTGCCACGGCACGCGCATATCGGTAAAACAAAAGTATGGCATTAATGACCTGGAACAATTGGTGGCCATTATGCATGCTGCCGATGGTTATATTTCCTACTTTCCCTTTTATTACGGCCTAGGCGGTGGCGATAAGGAGCATATTTACCAACATGCAGAAACGGAAGCCAATGCAGTTATTTATATGATAAAAGCCTGTAGGGAAGAGCTTTTCGATAAAATAAATATAAAAACGAACGGGCAACTTTTTGTTACCGGCTATTCCCAGGGCGGACATGCGGCTATGGCCACCCATCAAATGCTGGAAACCGATAAATTCCCTGAAATAGAAATTACGGCCTCCTCTCCTATGTCGGGTGCTTATGATATGACGGGCACACAATCCGTTACCATGTTTCAGGAATACGACCGGCCGCATTACCTGCCTTATTTATTGATTTCCTACAGCTATGCATACAAACATCTTTGGGAGGGCGATATTTATTCAGTATTCAAACCACCTTTTGACAAGGATTTAAAAAAGTATTTTGCACAACCCCGAAAAATCGATTATGGTGCATTGGACAGCATCTTGCCCAATTATCCTGCCGATATGATCATCGATAGCTTGGTCAATGTTTTTAAAACGGATACCAGTTTTTTATTCACTAAAAAACTGGCCGAAAACAACCTGCACGACTGGAAACCGGAAGCCCCAATCCAGCTATGCGCTTGCTATGGCGACAATGAGGTATTGTATCAAAACACGGAAGTGGCTTATGAAAATTTAAAGGAAAATGGCGCTGAAGTGTATAAGAGAATGTTTGGCAAACATCTGGCACACAATCCCTGCGCACCTTTTACAATTATTTACTCCAAATCCTTTTTTGATAATATTCGCAATGATAGAAAAAGAATTGCCAAAGTGCGTTTTCCAAAAAGGTTCTTCCTCAACCTGGGCATAATGAGTGCCAATAGAAAAGGAAAAAAGAAAATGAAGGAAACCGGAGAAGTAGAAAATGATGCATTGTCCGTAAGAAAGAAAAAATAAAAACCCACAAAATTTCAATGAAAATACCCATATTACTTATTGGCCTATTGCTTTTAATTGCTGCCAATACAAGTGCAGAAAGCTATAAAAAAGCAGACAATGAATTGTTAGTCGAGTATGAATTACTCTATACCTATAGCATAGATTCGCTGGAACGCTTCTTTGAAAAAAAGGAAATCCCCAAAACATTTGCTCCGATTCGCAATGCCGTGGAAATGTATGAAGTAACTTATTACGGCAAATGGGTGAATAAAAGCTATGTAAAAGCAAAAGGCATTGTTTTTATCCCAAAATCAAAAGGTGCAAAACCGGAAGTAGCATACTGCCACGGTACACGCATGGCCATAAAGGAAAAGCGTGGACTGGATGATGACGAGCAAATGGTGAGCATCATTTTTGCAGCAGATGGCTACGTGTCTTATTTCCCCTTTTACTACGGCCTGGGCGGTGGCGACAAAAGACATATCTATCAACATGCCGAAACGGAAGCCAATGCCGTTATTTATATGATCAAAGCCTGTAGGGAAAAGCTCTTGCCCGAATTGAAAATTGAGACTGATGGCAACTTGTTTGTTACCGGCTATTCCCAGGGCGGACATGCAGCTATGGCCACACACAAAATGATGGAAACACCCGCCTATTCCAATTTAAAAATCACAGCATCTGCTCCGCTGGCAGGGGCTTTTGACATGACGGGCACGCAATCAGAAACCATATATGAAGAATACAAAGATGCCTATTATTTGCCCTATTTGCTGGTGAGCTATAATGATGTTTACCCAGAACTCTGGCAGGGCGATATTTACAATGTATTTAAGGCGGAATATCGCGAGGATTTAAGGAAGTATTTTGAAAATCCGGAGGATATGGATTTCAATATCCTCAATGATAAATTACCGGGTGTGCCTTCCGAGATGATCGAGGACAGCTTATTGGCAATGCTGACCAGTGATTCCAATTCCCCTTTTGTGAAAAAAATGGCGGAAAACAACTTGCACAACTGGAAACCAGAAGCTCCTGTTTTGCTCTGTGCCTGCGAGGGTGATGATATTGTATTGGCGGCCAATACGGAAATTACCTATCAAAATATGAAAGACAATGGAGCTGAGGTGTATAAAAAAATCTATGGCAAAAACCTAGGTCATGTGCCCTGTGCTGGATTTGCCATAATGTATTCCAAAGATTTCTTTGACAATGTGCTGAAAGACAAAAGACGAATTGCCAAAACCCCATTTAAGAAACGCCTGATGATCAAATTGGGGATAATGGCAGGAAACAGAAAAGCCAAACAAATCAGCAAGGGCTTTTCCACTAAAGAAAAAGAAATTGAAGTGGAGTAGTTGATTTTATGTAGTTTGAAGTCTCAATCTACCTGAACAATCCTTTTCGGAAATCCGAAAGAACAGTTTGTGGTCAATCCTGCAAAAGTGGATTATGCACTTTCTTATCCTCTGCTTGCCCCTGTTCTATTTCCTTCCACTTAAAAGGAGAAAGAATTTGCCCAACATAGTCTTTGGGAAAATTATCCATGCCTGAGAGTCCTATATTTTCTGCAGGTTTGCGTTCTTTAGGGAAATATCTGGTACCGAAAACAATGTCCCAGAAAATGATATTGTTGCCGTAATTAGCATTGGCCTCTTCCAGTTTTTTGGAATGATGCCAACGGTGCAATTCCGCCATACTGAATATCCAGTTGAGCGGGCCGAGTTTTAGATGGATATTGCTGTGCTGAAACATGCCGTGTACATTCACCCAGGCAGCCACCAGTAACAACAATCCCGGGCTGACACCTAATAGAATAAGCGGGCCAGTGGTCACCACATAGCTGACCGTTGTATCAAGCGGGTGAAAACGTGCCGCATTTACCCAGTACAATCGCCCAGGGCTATGGTGTGTAGCATGAAAACGCCAGAAGAATGGAATTTCATGTGCCGCGCGATGCCACCAGTATTCAAAAAAACCAATGATCAGCATAGCCAGCGGCAACTGTAGTAAAAGATGCCAATCAGATGGCCAGATTGAAAAGCCAATATTATTCGCCAGCCAAATGGCAAATGAAAACAGAAAGAGTGAAAACAGAAATTCAAGAAACTGTTTCAGAAAGACCATAGAAACCAGCATGTGCAGCAAATCAACCTTTACATCATCCTGGTTTTTGTTCCAACTTGAATAATAAGGGTTAATCCGCTCACAAATTGTAATGATGGCCGCGGTGGACAAAAAAATTACACCAAGCACCAATACAGGATGCATCTCCCTGCTGATGCCTATCAGGGCAAAGACCATCGCTGCTGCAAAAACAACGGGGTAAATTCCGTAAGTGATTGCTCTTTTTACCATATCCATTTAAAAATAGATTGCTATGAAAGTAAACAACCTCGGGGCAAGCCCACGAGGCATTTATTTGGAAAAAATACTTTTGATTACGAGGCAAGCCTCGGAGCATTTAAATCTCGATTATCGAGTAAAAAAATAACATTCAATTCCAGTTCCTAAATTTACTGAAATCAATTAGAAAATACATTACCAATACGATAATCATTCAAAAACTCACCCACACGAATGCATACCAGAATGACTTTAGTAGGATAGGCTGGTAAAATCACAACTGGTATAAATCATTTCTAAAACGACAATCATTAATCACCCCCTCAACTTATCCAAAATATCATTCACTGTTTTGGCTTCTTTTTTACTGATCTGCTTGAAGCGATTGCCCTGAACGGTAAGTTCTTTATCGATTTTATCAAGCAATTGCAAGCCCGTTTCCGTAATCAAAACTTCTGCCTGTCTCCTATCTTTAGGACATTCCCTGCGTTCAACCAGTTCTTTTTTGCGCAGCTTTTCAACCAGGCGCGAAGCATTGCTCATCTTGTCGAGCATCCGGTTTACTATCAAATTTACTGAAACAGGCTCGGGATACTGACCGCGCAAAATACGCAGCACATTGTATTGCTGTGATGTTAGTTGATGTTTTTTCAATAAAGCGGCATCCAGGTTTTTTACCCAATTGCCGGTGTAGATCAGGTTGATGAACAGTTTGTGAAATTCATCCTTGAACTTTTTCTGTTTGATTTCTTCTTCTAATCGCATAATAATTGTTGTTACATTAGTTGTAACAACATTAAAGTAAAAAAGGTCAAAAGATCAATTATTTAAAATCCCATCATTTTAGAAGCATCAAAAGGCTCAATTTTATAGGAAGCTGGTAAGGTGAATATTCCACTTTCTATTTGTTGTTTCTGAACTGAATTGGCAGTCATTATCATCTTAAAGCTCATACCCATTTTATCTATGGTTGTTTCCATTTTTAATGGAAAACCTTTTACGCCCTCGTAAAAAATATTTCCGCTCAATTCAGGATTGATATCGTCCTGCCCTTTGATTTTAATATCGGTAGTTGCCCAAAGGAACTGATCCATTTTCTTACCATCTTGAGTGACTGTGACTTTATATTTCCTGCATTTATACCCCACAATATCCTGGTATTCATCCAAAGCAGTGATTTCTGCATCTGTTGGTGTTGACTTTCCTTCTTTCATAGATTCTGGGTCTATTTTGTAGGCAGTCTGTTCTTTGTGTTTTACCACATAATGATGGCCATCATTGGCATTGATCATTACCTCTCCCAGCATTCCACCGGCCATTCCACCTTCCATGCGAAAAATCATCTGATCTTCTTTAAGCACGTAAACATAACTGTTGGGAAGCATAGCTTTTAAAATATCTGTACCGGTTCCTTCAAGGTCAATTCCGAAAGTGATATTGCCTTCAAAATCTTCGGGGCCAGCCCAGGCAAAAAATTGTGTAGTGACGACAATTGCAATTAAGAGTAATTTTTTCATGGTTTGTTATTTTATGATTTCGATATTCCCGGGAATATCATAATTAAATGCTTTCATGGCAAAATCCCACCTCTGTAATATTTTGTCAACTGTTTCCTGTTTCAATTGGTGCTTGTTGCTGACAAATTTCTTTTGTTTCTGGAGGTATTTTTCAAAACCGGGTTTAGCCTCCTTAAAGTTAGGAATTTTAAGTTGTTTGTATATCTTTTCAATAAATGGAAGTGGATTTTTCTCAAAATCCTCATAACGAATCTCAATCAATTGCTGTTCATTCAACAGTTTCCTGTCTTTTAAATATTTGCGCATCAGCATTTCATATACATCAAAGATCAGTTCTTCCATTTCTGCTTCTGAAATGCGCTGAAACTGCAAGGGTGGAATGGTATCGGTAAAGAATTTTTTAGTGGAAATAAACACCGCTACCGGATTGCGATAAATATGGATAAAACGCGCATCAGGGAATATTTCTGTAAGGGTATCTATACGTCCGGTATTCGGTGGGTTTTTAGAAACAAAACATTCTTTTTCCAGATTGATCAGGGATTTTTTCACCAGGGCTTTATAATCATCTTTCCATTGTTGCTTTAATGCAGCATCAGATGCTTCAAAAGAGATAAATTGCTTAAAAAGTGTGCGGGCATCTTTTGGAAAATACCACCAATTATAGTAGGAATAAGAATTTATGCCGCCTATGGCAAATTCCTCTTCCTGTGGGTAGTTGACTGAAAGCTCAACATTATCCGAAGCGCGTTTGTCCGGCATCATCAGTTTCATCATATTGCGCCAAAGCCATCTGCTACTGAGCGTATAATTGGGAAACACACTTTGATAGGTGGTTACATAGCCCATCCTGGGATCCTGGGCAATTAAGTTGTGCAATAAGGTAGTGCCGCTGCGCCAGTGTCCCAAAATAAAAATCGGGTCGTGCTTTATTTCAAAATCACGGATTTTCTTGCCGTAGCGCAATTTTTCTGTCCAGCGAAATGGTTCGCCAATAAGACTTACAACAGCACTTTTCCAAAGTCTTGATTTATATCCAGGATCAATTGTGTGTGCTTTTATTGCCCGTAAAAAAACGGGGAAACCGCTACCGGCTATTGTAGATATTGCAGCTTCAAATTTTTCCTTTTTGGCCATTTTTCAGTCAAAAAAATTAGAGCCCAAAACTAAGGCTTTTGATCAAAAAATACTACAAAAGAATGATCATGAAAATCAGGCTTGGTTTTTTTCTGACATTTGCCCCCACTGTTCTTTCAGCCATTTGCGATCAGCAAGCAATTCGGTTTCCTTAATTTGTATTTCTATGTCTGGCAAAAGTTTTACTTCTTTCCTGATCATTTTGCCAAGAATACTTACAAAATTTTCATAAGCTTTTTTATTGCTGGATGAAATAAGCTTGTTGCGCTTTAGCAGCATTTTAAATGCTGCGGACAATGAATAAAATGCATCGATCTCTTCCTGTTCATAATAGATCTTCAGCATCAGTTTTTTTGTGTCCAGGTGATAATATACATCTGAAAAAGAAACTTTGTTGAGTTCAGTCAATGCCCTGTCATGATCTTGATTATAGTAATACAATTCTGCCAGGTTGTAGTGCAGTGCATTTTGCTGAAAATCGGAATGCAAACGCTTGTGGTACGTTTTTATAAAATTTTCCGTCCAGTCGAATTTTTTTAGACGCAACCCCACTCCTACCATGTTTTTAAAAGCCCAGGGCGAGAGATGGTCATTTTCCAACAGCAGATTTTTATCAATGGCATAGTGGTAAAAGCTGAACAATTCTTCCAGGTACTGTAAATTTCCATGATTGATCTTTCTGATACAATAATTGATGGCATAGGCATAAATATCTTTCACTTCCTCACGGGGAAAAAGCTGTCGGTGCTTTTCCACAAGTGCTTTGAATTCAGTAAAAAGCCGGTCATCCGTATCATTCTCCAGCATCAAAAGCAATTGGTAATAAATTTTAACCGGAGGAATATCTGCAAGAACTGTATCAGATGCATATTTTTTCACTTCTTCCAGAAAATGCAGATCGTATTCGGCAGCAAGGGATTTTTTGCGGTCTAACATTTCGCAGAAATAGCGCAGCTTGGCACACAAATAAAAATGGTCGAGATAATCAGATGCCTTTTGTAGCCGATCGTCATATTTTCTTATTTTTTGTTGAAGGAAATACTGGTTGTCGGTATGTGCCATCAGGTAGCGATTGTAATAATAATCTGTATCACGCCAGTTTTGATTTTCGAGCTTTTTGTCGGTTTTGTTGAAAATATATCGGTAATGCTTGTCCAGATCACGCTCCAAAAAAGCATTCATCATGTAATTTTCAAGTGCTATGCCTTCAGCCTTCATATGCTCATGTGCAAGGAATTCCTCGGCCAGTTTCAGTGTGAAACTCATCAAATAGTTGAACTGCTTTTCATCGAAAGCCTGCTTTGGATATAACTTAGAAAAGACTTTTTTTCGTGTCGTTTTTTCAGGTGGAAATGCAGGAGCCAATTTTTTGAGATATTCATAAAAAGGCAGCAGATCGCTGTTTTTATTGAAATAGGGCGATGCCATAAACTCACCAAACAGTCGCCATTCTTTAGCGGTAAATGTTCTCAGGACAGATATCAATTTGCTGTTTTCCATGGATTGAAATTGCAACTTTTATAAAAGTTATTCAAATCAGTATACCACTCATTGGGCTGATAAAATTTCTTAAAAATGAACATTATTATTTGTATTTCAATCAATTGCATAATTTTTAAGGTGAATTTTCATTGATAATTACTTTAAAATGTAGCTGATAATTGCACTTATCTGTATTAACTTCATGATGTCAAAAAAATAATCTCAATGCATGCCAGATTCTTTGTAATACTTCTTTTGTGTTTTTTGCTTGGCATCCCTGCCCGTGCACAGGTAGATGTGTGGCCGGGAGATGCGAACAACAATGGTGAGGTCAACCACTTTGACCTGCTTTACTTCGGAATGGGCTACAGCTACCAGGGGCCGCCCCGACTGCAAAAAAGCGTACTCTTCCAGGCACAAAATACATTGGTATGGCAACAGTTTCTGCCCGACCAGACCAATTTCGCCTTTCTCGATTGCAATGGCAGCGGACACATAAGCCTGGATGATACCATAGCCATCAGGCTGAATTACAAAGAACAGCATGGAAGTATCACTCCCGATCGCCTGTCCCCTATTTCCCCCAATGGCGATTCGCTTTTTATGGCAATAGCTGCTGATTCCGTACTGAATAAAAGTAGAATTGAAATACCGATACATCTCGGTTCTGTAGCCGCTCCAATTGACAGCTTCTACGGCATTGCTTTCAGCCTGAACTATGACCCACAGCGGATCCGGGAAGCTTCATTTTCCGTAAAACTTGACTCAGCAGCCTGGATAAAAAAGAGTGGCGCATTGCAGGATGATCCCTTTCTGATGTATTTTGAGGAAAGCAATGCCGGCAAACTGAACATAGCCGTAAGCAAAAGCAGTCTGGTAAATGCTGCCGGCAATGGCAAACTATTGATTGTTTCCTGCGTGATAGAGGACAATCTTATTGGCAAAGGCTTTCAGGCATTGGAATTTACTTTTGAAGATGTGCTTTTGATCAGCAACAATATGAATGCAAAACCCATTCAGGTGGCTTCAAAACAAGTCAATATTATTCCTACAAACATTGAAGCTATAAGCCGGGAAAACATAGACCTGAAATTGTATCCCAATCCGGCAAGCGATTATTTAATGGTCAAATTAGCCGAATCAAATGCCGATTTCAAATGGAGCATTATAGACCTGAACGGAAAAATACACAATGTGAAAGCTGAAAGAAGTGGCGGGAATTATAAAATAGACATTCAAGACCTATCAGAAGGTTATTATATGCTCAGGATAGAGAACGAAAAGTACGAACGGTATGAAAAATTCATAAAATTCTGATTTCAAAAAGTGGGTGATTTTTGAAAAGGACTGAGAAATGTTATTTACGAATTGAAATTAGATAACTGAAAATCAATTACTTATAAAAACAAACAGATTGACAATACTAAAACAAAAGCACTCAAAGCTTTGAAAAATGCCAAAAAATGTGATTGTATTAAATAAAGTAAGCCAATAGCTTTGAGTCAATCAGATTTAAAAAAACCTAAAAAACTACAGTTATGAAAACCCTGAAAACAATTTTACTTACAATCGCCTTGCTGGGCTTTATGCTGCCTTCAGCTATACAGGCACAAAATGATTTTGTAATAGAAGGATATGTAACTATTGCGCCCGGGAATTTGGCCAAAGTGGGGCATCCTGTTACCATTGTAACAGATTCATTCAGCAATCCCGCTGCACCAAACCGCGTGATTACGGTTTACACCAATTCCAATGGGTATTACATCGACACCATAGTTGACGGTGCTATGACAGGCCCTAATATCAGGTATTTCGTCAGTACACTGGATTCTTGTAAAAATGTATATTTGAAGGATACGGTACAAAACGCACAAGGCAGTATCAATTATGCACGGGTAGATTTCACCATGGATTGCAGCAGCAATAACAACAACTGCGGTGTTGGCTTTCAATCATTTATTACCGGTGCTTTTGGCGGTATGAAGTTTAATCCTTCTCCAAACGACAGCTCCTGGAGTTATCACTGGGATTTTGGGGATGGCAACAGTTCTTCCCTGATCAGTCCGGAACATTTTTATGCCGATACAGGTGTCTATTATGCCTGCCTGACGATAGAAGACGGCATGGGCTGTACAAGCAGCTTTTGTGATTCAGCCTATGTACCATCTGTAGTGGACAGTGGCTGCTTCAATGGCCATGCAGGTTTTTCCTACCAAGCGAATAATTATACAGTTGATTTCAGTTCAGATTCCTTGCTCCCCCCCAATCACTCGTATTATTTCTGGGATTTTGGTGACGGACATGCCTCCAATGCTGCAAACCCTGTACATACTTATTCTACCCCCATCAATACCGTTTTAAGCGATTATCAGGTTTGCCTGACCATTATCATCAACAACAGCGGTACGCTATGCTTTGAAAGAACCTGCAATACCGTAACTGTTCCTAACAGCAGCAACCCCAATTGTGATGCAGAGTGGACTGCCCACAGAACGCCCAATGGCGCTTATGCATTCAATGCAATCCACGGAACCAATACAGCATCATACCACTGGAATCTGGGCGATGGTGATACTTCTACTGCCGCGACCCCTGTTCATCATTATGCTTCTTCCGGGTATTACAATGTTTGTTTGACCATCAGCGACCAGGGCTGTACCAATACTTATTGCGACAGTATTTTTGTGGTAACTACTGTTAGCGGTAATTGCATTGACACAAGTGTAATTGACTCTAACCTGGCTTGCCCAGCCATTTACGATCCGGTATGCGGCTGCGATGGAAATACTTATGGCAATAGCTGTGAAGCCTATTATTTTTATGGCGTTACTTCCTGGACAAATGGTGCTTGTGGAAACAACAACTTTAGCCTTTCTGGACTAGTAACAAAAGGCTTGAATAATGTAGCCCAAAATGCCCTTGTTTACCTGATTTCAGCTGATTCTACAAGTAGCGGAGATGTATTGCTGACTTTGGTTGATTCACAATACACCTCACCACAGGGCTATTATAATTTTGCAAATGTCACACCAGGACAATACTACCTGAAAGCGGCCCTGACTGCCAACGATCCGGATTATCACGGTTACCTGCCCACATACTACGATGTATCTTTGTTTTGGGGCTATGCCACAGCACTCCATGTAAATGGCAATAACAACAATATAAACATTGCACTTGTGGCCGGCAACAATACCGGAGGACCGGGATTTGTAAGCGGCTATATTTCACAGGGTGCCGGAAAGGTAGCGGGGGCAGATGCCGCACCCAATATTCCTATTTTGCTGCTCGATATGAATGACAATCCGATTCAGTACACCTACAGCGATGCATCCGGCTATTTTGAATTTGACGATATTGCCTATGGTACATATCAACTCTATGCAGAAGTGTTGAACAAGGAAACCGAACCGGCTATCATTACGATTGGCCCTGACAATGAAAGCGTTGAAAATGTAGAGTTGATTATTGAAGGCCAGAAAGTAATTACTTCAAGTGATAAAAATGTGGTGGAACTCCGCAATTGGAACCTCTACCCCAACCCGGTGCAAAACAATATTGTGATTGAATATGCATTGCAGAATGCAGCGGATATTGAACTCAGTATTACCGATCTGTTGGGCAGGGAATTGATCAGAAAAAGAATAGGGGAAAACCCGAGCGGTTCACATCGCATCAATATGGATGTTCCCGGATTGCAACCGGGTGTTTTCTTCCTGAATTTTTATGCTGATGAGGCACTGCTGAAAGTAAGCCGTGTTTTTAAAGAATAGTGATTCCTTTGTTTTCATTATTAGTTTGGAAAGAGGGCTGTCCGGTTGCGGGCAGCTCTTATTTTATGTCTGGTCACTCATGCCCGAATAATTCATTCCCGTCAGAATGCCCGCCTGAACGGCTATAGTTGGACAGGGGAAGGCCGGGAGAACAGGCGGGGATTTTATGGATTCAAGGATTTCGCTGATATTCATTTGATAATTTTCACAAAAATCCGCGCAATCCTATCATCCGCCTAATCTGCGATTAAGACTATATTTACTGCTTCACAAACTTCCCTCTAACCAACTCTCCACTCCTCATTTCTACCTGATAAAAGTAAATGCCCTGTGTCAATTCTGAAGTATTGATGGGGCTTTGATTGGCATGGACTACATTTCTACCGTTTATGTCAATGATTTGAATGTTATTGATTTGATGATTTTGGGAGGATGTTTCTATGTTGAGTATATTTTGTGTGGGATTGGGGTAGACTTTTAATTCTATTTTAGAATATTTTTCATTTATTCCAGTAATTGGATTAGAGATTAAAGTTGTTGAAGTATTGTTGCAATTGGAATCAAACCTTGATACAAAAATGTTATTATCATTTTGAGAGTACGAAATACCGTTAAGAGATAATGTATTTTGGAAATTCCCAACAATAAACACTTCTCCGTCATCAGTGACTTCTATATCTGAAATTCGTCCATTTTCCACGTGGATTAAACATGCGAAATTTCCGTTTGAGTCAATCTTTATTACATAGTTAGAGTTGCTGATGTCGGAACCAACAAATGAGTTCAGCGAGGTGTTATATCTCCACTCATCATAAAGTGTATATAAATATGAATAGCCTAAATTATCCATATCAACTCCATGATACTTATAACCACCATATTCACTATTAAAATTTATCAGCCAGTTCACAGTATTTTGATTATTAACTTGAACAAAAAAATTCCCATCAGTATATGCATAATCTGTAACATCTACAACAAGAGGAAAGTTATCAATGAACAAAGTATCACCATCACCCAGATATTTTCCCGAGTAAGAAAAAATACCATTTATGCTTAGACCGACTGAATAAATTCTATTGAACCTACTACTACTAATTTTTTTCATTGATATTAAATCACCGTTGGAATCAATTTTTAACCAAAACCCATCGAAACTACCGAAACTACCTGGTGAAATTAATATGTTGCCTTGGTAACTTAAAGTATCATAGAAATTTCCAACAATAACAGAATTTCCCTCCTCATCTGTATCAATTTCATATATAGATGCATTATCACCAAATAATTTATTTAACCAAATATTAGCTCCTGTTGAATCAAATTTTGCTATGTATTTTACTAATAAATTATCTGTAGTATTGATTAATGTATCAACCCCATTTAGAATAAATAACCCATTTAATTTACCTATTGTATATATATTATTTCGGGAATCAATACCAAAAGAACCATCCGCAGAGGAAGAAATAGACCTTTCAGAGGATATACTATACCAGAGTAATTCTCCATATGAATCATATTTTATAATTAGAAGACACGAGCTTCCAGACACTATATTATTAGTATCAAGCTCTAATATTCCAGAAAACTTTGTAATCAATAACAAGTTATTTGAATTGTCAATCTTTAAATTAGAGTTAAATCCAAACTCATTATCAAAAACTTTTAACCAGAGAACATCTCCAACCGAATCTAATTTGGCTAAATAAGATTTTCGATTCCAAGGATTAGTTGTAATCATAGTTGAATCACTAAAAGTTAAAGTGTCTTGTACGACTCCACATAGATAAACATTACCATCAGAATCAACTGTAATTTTTTCGGCTTTTACTATTAAAAGCCAGAAACTGATTAATATTAAAAGTGTTGTTTTCATATCTACAATATAAAGAATTTTCATTCTTATTCGATATATTGAGACAGAATATAGATTGTTAACCACTTTTTCAGTTCAAGCCATGATGTCACAAACCCCGCAACCACCCTACTATGCAGTTATTTTCACAAGCACAATGTCTGACAACAATAAGGGATACAGTGAAATGTCCGAAAAAATGGATGCCCTGGCCGAACAACAGGAAGGATTTTTAGGCCAGGATACCGCTCGTTCTGAAATTGGTGTCTCTGTTTCTTATTGGAAAGATCTGGAATCCATCAAAAAATGGAAAGAAAATGCTGAGCACCAACTGGCCATCAGCATGGGAAGAAAACAATGGTATCAATCCTATAATGTAAGGATTGCAAAGGTTGAGCGGGAATATGGATTTGAGAGGGCATGATATAATACGACCTACAAAAACTGGCAAGTATTTGCAGCACAGCCAGCGTATAATAAAACCCACCTGCCAATCATTTCAAACATTGGGCAGGCGGGTCTATTCAAAATGATCCTAAAGATAATTGAACCGCAGCAATTAAATTATTGCTTCTCTACAATGTAGGTATCCTCCAGCGTATAATTAAACCATTCCATTCGGTTTTCACCAGATTCATCAATACGGTATTGCCGATCGCCTTCTCCTCCCGGGGAATCAGTGAAAATGATATCGTCACCTTCTACTTTCCAAAAGAAATCATTGGTGGATTCTTCTGCATTGTCGGGATTCTGATAGTACTCCCCGCTCCTATCTGCATTAAAAGTCCATTCAAATACACCATAATCTACTGGCCCGGGACTGATGCCCCCTTCGGTTTCAACATGTCTCCATGTGCCCAATAATTGCTGCTCACTTGAGCTAAGGTCGCTTTCTGTGCCATTGTTGTCTGCATCATCTTTTTCGCAAGAAAAAAGAAAGGCCGATAAAATAAAAATTCCAAATACACTTTTCATTAATTGTATCATTTCTTTACTTTTTTTGATTTGCCATAATTTATAAAATGAAAATCAGAATAAAAAATCCCCTTTTTCACAAGCAGAAAATACCAGTTCACTATTCGGATTACCCCTCACTGGCAAGTATTTCTGTATAGCCAACTTATAGCAAATGTTCACTTGACTCCATAATTTGTTACTCTCTGTTATCATAGGATTAATCCAAAAACAAAGTCTCTGTTCACTATATTTGTAATATTGACTTTCAAATTAACCCGGGAAATGCATTAATTATATGGGTTCAATATTAAATTAAAATATGTCAAATAACGCACAGAACCAAAACACATCCCACTATGATGTAATTGTAGTAGGAGCAGGACTATCAGGCATTGATGCCGCATATCATTTACAAACCAATTGTCCGGAGAGAAGTTTCACTATATTAGAAGGCAGGGCAAATATGGGGGGCACCTGGGATTTGTTTAAATACCCCGGTATCCGTTCCGATTCTGATATGTACACGCTTGGATTTCCATTCAGTCCCTGGGAAAACCCAAAATCTATAGCAGATGGCCCATCTATACTTAAATATATTAAAGACACTGCTGCAAAATTTGGTATCGATAAAAAAATTCAATTCAACCACAAAGTAATAGATGCTTCCTGGAGTGATGCGGAAAAAACATGGACACTGGAAATTGCCAGCCATGAAACTGTTCCGTACAAAAAACTGAAGTGTAATTTTTTACTGATGTGCAGCGGATATTACGATTACAAAAAAGGTTATACGCCTGATTTTGCAGGAGTAGAAAATTTTAAAGGACAAGTCATCCATCCGCAAAAATGGACATCGGACATTGACTATAAAAACAAAAAAATAATTGTAATTGGCAGTGGCGCAACTGCAATAACCCTGGTGCCTGAATTGGCGAAAAAAGCAGCAAAAGTTACCATGCTGCAACGCTCACCATCTTATATTTTAACCCTGCCCAGTGTAGATAAAATCGCCATATTCATTAGAAAAATTTTACCTGAAAAGTTGGCTTATCACATTATTCGCTGGAAAAATATTTTAATCAGTTTGGGCTTATACAAAGCAGCGCGCAAATGGCCCAATACCATTAGAAAGTTCATTGAAAAAGGAGTGCGTAGACAGCTTGGAAGTGATTTTAACATAAAGCATTTTGATCCACCATACAATCCATGGGATCAGCGGCTTTGCCTGGTCCCCGATGCTGATTTTTTCAGGGCAATTAAAAAAGGAACAGCTAATATTGTAACCGATCATATTGATAAATTTACGACAGATGGAGTATTATTGAAATCAGGTGAAGAGCTCCGGGCAGATATGATAGTTACAGCCACCGGATTGAAAGTACAGTTGTTGGGGGGAATGAGTATTCATGTCAATGGGACACCAATAAATTCTGCAGACACCCACGCATACAGAGGTGTGATGTTCAGTGATGTACCTAATTTTGCTTTTACCGTAGGTTATACCAATGCCTCATGGACCTTGAAATGTGATTTGAGTTGTCAGTTTGTAACTAAATTGCTCAATTACATGAAGCAAAACAACTATAGTGTTTGCACACCGCGTTTTGACAGTAAAGCATTTAAAACAGAACCCCTTCTCGATTTCAATGCCGGTTATGTTTTACGTGCAGCAGATATTTTGCCCAAACAAGGCTCAAAGCACCCATGGAAAGTTTACCAAAATTATGTGCTCGATTTGCTTTCCCTGAAAATGGGTACAGTGAACGACAATTATTTAGAGTATAAATAGTACCTCACCACAAAGTAGAAGATTTGGCAATTTTCTACAAAGAAAAAAGTTTTATGAAAACTGTTTCATAAAACTTTTAAATAGCCCTTTGCTGTTAAGCTTTCCAAAGATATTTACCAACCATTTTTAACCACATTGTATTCCACAAAATCACATAAAAAAAGCCCGTTTAAAACGAGCTTTAAAATTTCATAAAATTCACCTTATTGTTATTTCAAATTGTCAATTTTTTCTTTGAGCACTTCCAACACAGCTTTTTGCTGAAGCAATTCGTCCTGTTTTCTGTCCATATCAGCTTTGTTTAATTTCAACTGACGCTCTGCTTCACGTATGTCAGCTTCAGCTTCATCAATGGATTTGTGTAGCTTTTCATGTTCTTTCTGAAGCTTTTTGTAATCATTTTCCAAATTACTCAATTCCTTTTCTGCAGCTTTTAAAGCATCAGGATTATTAGAAGGTATATCTAAAATGATTTCTTTCTGATTGCCAATTTGACTTACCAGTCTGTTTTGATCAGCTTCATTTATTTTGACATCATTTTTCACCTGGCTGATCTCTCTTTCACTTTCACTTATTGTCTTGTGAATATCATCATTGGTTTTTACCAACTTCTTTTTGTCTTTTTCCAGGTCTTTGTATTTGCTTTCTGCTTCATCGAATTCTTCTTCAAGAGCATATTTGTATTCTTGCATTGCAAAATCATAAGCATATTTTTTCGCTGATTCCAGAATCAACGCATTACCTGATCTCGATAAAAAATCATCTTCAAACTGGAAAAACAACTGTCCATACACACCTTCTTTTAGTTGAGTGAATTTGGCAAAAACATTTACCGGCTGGTTCGATATAGATTCCACAGTAGCATTCATGGCTTGTATCTCATCTCTCTCAGTATTCATACTCGGTCGGTTGGCAGAACGCATTTTACTTTCCCAGTTTTTTTGAACTTCTTTTACATTTGCCTCATGAATCATAAATTCAAGGCCAGGTTGTTTGCCTCGACTCATAGGCATTACTTTTTCATCAATCTCAATTGGCAATTGTGCCAATACTTTTTCATAGTTGAAAAAAGAAATTAACAATAGCAGAGTTAGAAATCTTAACATAATTTATTTTTTTAGTGATACATTCATACCAAAAATAAGAAAATAATGGACAGAAGGGAAATGCTCAAAAATTCAATACTTGGAAGCTCAGGGATGCTAATGGCTCCAGACAATCTGGCAAAGCTGGTAGTTGGTGAAGAATTTCGAGCTGCCGATTTCGGGAAAAATTTTAAATGGGGAACTGCTACTGCCGCTTATCAAATAGAAGGCGCCTGGGATAAAGACGGTAAAGGCCCCTCTATTTGGGATACTTTTACTCACGAAAAAGGCAATGTACTGAATTTTGACAACGGTGATGTAGCTTGTGATTTTTATAATAACTACAAGCAGGATATCGACTTTGTAAGGCAAATGAATATGGACGTTTTTCGTTTTTCAGTTTCCTGGCCACGCATTCTGCCAAAAGGAAGTGGGCAAATCAATCAAAAAGGTATTGATTTTTATCACCGTGTGATAGACACTTGTTTAGAAAAAGATATTGAACCCTGGCTCACATGCTACCACTGGGATTTGCCACAGGCACTGGAGGACAAAGGGGGGTGGACAAACAGGGATATAGTAGATTGGTTTAGTGAATACATTTATATTATCAGCCGCGCTTATGGCGATAAAGTAAAAAACTGGATGGTACTGAACGAACCAATGGCTTTTATAGCTGTGGGATATTTTCTGGGCATGCATGCTCCTGGAAAATGGGGGTTTAAAAATTTCACCCAGGCCACACATCATGCTGCACTTTGCCAGGCTGAAGGTGGACGTATTATCCGAAATGAAGTACCAAATTCCAATGTGGGATCTACTTTTTCCTGCTCTTATATCGAACCCAAAAAACAAAAACCCAAACATATAAAAGCTGCCCACACTATGGATGCATTGCTCAATCGCTTGTTTTTAGACCCGGTTTTGGGACTTGGCTATCCAACAGACGGGTGGAAAGCACTGGAGCGCATTCACAAATGGATGCGCCCTGAAGATGAAAACAAATTGGCTTTTGATTTCGATTTTATCGGTTTGCAAAACTATACCAGAATGATTGCGCGTAAAGCACTGTGGCCACCAATTATTTGGGCCAATCGTGTTAAGCCCGAAAAATTAGGTACAGAGCTAACAGATATGAAATGGGAAATATATCCCGAGGGGATTTATAAAATGCTCAGGCGCTTTCAGGAATACAAAGGCATTAAAGAGATAATAGTCACCGAAAATGGCGCTGCCTTTCCCGATGTAGTTGAGAACAATGCAGTACATGATCACAAACGTGTACAGTTTTATAAAGATTATTTAAGAAATGTGCTGCGCGCAAAACATGAAGGTGTAAATGTAAAAGGCTATTTTGCCTGGAGTCTGCTGGATAATTTTGAATGGGCAGAAGGTTATCACGCACGCTTTGGACTGGTTCATGTAGATTTTGAAACACAAAAGCGCATTATCAAAGATTCCGGTTTGTGGTTTAAAGAATTTTTGAAGTAAGTTTAGCAAGTTTTCTGCTTAATTTTGTAATACAGCTTATGGTCAAACTGACACATATCGTCAACCCTTACGAGACTAAAAATCCCGAAGCACTAAAAATACAGGAGCTTACTCTGCGCTCTATGTCTGAAGCACAGAAGTTCACTCAAAATGCCGAAGTAAAGCTTTATGCAGCCGTTCATAAGAATGAAACATATGCTGAGTTGCCAGATAATTTCAAACAAACTTTACCAATTGAAAGATCAGTCCTGGATATAGCTACTTTTGAAAAAAAAATTCCCTTTCCTCTAATTGAAGATATTTTAAAACTAATCTGGAATATTGATTGCGAATATGTTATTTATACAAACATGGACATTATCCTTCAGCCCTATTTCTATGATTTTGTGAGCAATGAGCTCGATAAGGGCTATGAAGCTTTACTCATCAATCGAAGAAGGGTGAGTTTAAAACATCTGAAAAACTCCGAACTGCCTGAAATACTGGCCGATCCGGGAAAATACCATCCTGGATATGATTGTTTTGTAATCAAAAAAACATATTTGCAACAATTTCTGCTCAAAGATATTTGTGTAGGTATTCCATTTATAGGAGTATGTCTTGCCCACAATATTTTTAGTTTTGTAAAACCCTACAAGATCATCAGTCACCACCACCTGACCGCCCACGTGGGACTACAAGTAATGGGAGGAATATTGAAACCCTATTACAAACACAATTATGCGGCATTTCAAAAAATACGCAGCCAATTAAAGCCACACTTAAAAAGAGAAAACCTTCCATTTAGCGAGCTCCCATTCTACAAGCGCATTTTATCCTGGGGGCTGAACCCAAGTACACCAATTTTACTCAACATGGAAATTGAGGGAAAAGGACTTTTCAATAAACTGTACTTTTTCTGGAATGAATTGCGCTTTAAAATCCTGGAACGGGTCAGTTCTTCAAACTAAGTGCTTCAGATTTAATGAGTGCAGCCATTTGATCAGCAACACCTGGCAATGCCTGTAAGATACTATACTCCTGCCTGCCGATTTCAAAATGCTGTGGATTTCTGGTCAACAATCGCTCTAATTTACTTCTGAGTTGAAGCAAGTCCTTATCATCCTTCGCCAGGCGATATAAGCTATAGTCTTTAGGTGAATCGTCAAATACCTTAAAACCAAGACGGAGATTATAAATTATAGCAGCTTTATTGTTGTCCATAACTTTTGCAATGAGTTTATTTAGTCCAAGAAAACCGAAAGCAAAAGCAATGAGGTTCAGAGAAGCAAACACAGGAACCTGAGTTTTCCAGTATTTTTGATCCCAGATAAAAAGTCCCGCTTGTCCGGATTTTTTATTCCAGGAAATATCCGAAACGTGAATCAGGCCAATGTCCTTATTCTGATAAGCTATTATGAAATAGAAGTCTTTTGCAACATCCAAGCTTTTATACCATTTCATCTGCATTTCTTCAGTAATGAATGTCTGATAATCCATAAAAACCGCAATATCAGGATGATTGCGCCAGTAACGCAATAATTCTATATGTTCCTTCCTCAGTCGAATCAACTCTACACCAAGTCCTTTCACCTTCATTCCAGAAACTTTTTAATCACATAAGGAGGTCTTTTGTGCTCTTTCAGATAGATTCTACTGATATACTCTCCTATGATACCCATGCAAAACAAAATAATACCTGCTGATAAGAAAATAGAAACAATAATGGAAGTAAAACCCAATTCGACATCCTCATAAAATTTCTGGTAAATAAAATACAGGCCAATTCCAAAAAAAATCAAGGATACAAAAAACCCAAAATAGGTCATCATGCGCAGTGGAAAAGCAGAATAATTGAAGGTATAATTCATACTCATCTTAATCAGGCGTATGGTGTTGTAACCAGAACTTCCAGTTCCGCGCTGATGGTGATCTACCAATTGTTGCTCTATATCAAGTGTGTACCAGCTCAGAACTTCATCTAAAAGAAAATAGTCGTGTCCTACATCTTTTATTTTTTCTGTAAGACTGCGCTTTAATAAGCGAAATGAAGACCCTTTTCCGCTTGTGGATGCAATAAGTTTAAAGAAAGCATTAAAAAAACGACTGCCTATATTGCGAATTAAGCTGTGTCTTTTGGCATCAAAAATACCGTAAACAAAATCAGCATCTGTTTTCTCCATACATTCTACAAGCTTGGGAATCTCTTCTGGAGGTACCTGTAGATCGTCATCTATTGTTACTATCAAATTACCGGAACAATTTTGAATTCCGCATAAGGTGGCATTCTGCTGTCCGGCATTTTTGGCCAGGTGTATTGCCCTCACTTTATATTTAAACTCTTGCTTTAACTCACATATCACTTCCCAACTGTTATCCAGGCTTTTATCGTCAACAAATACTACCTCAAAGCTTTTGTGCATTTGCTGAAATAAAGCAGCAATACGCACATACAATTCGCGCAGGGTTTCTGCGGAATTATAGACGGGAACAACAACTGAAAAATCAGTACTCATTTGACTGCAAAATATAAAATTTATTGTGATTGATAGAATTCAATAGTCACTATACTTCTACCAGTTTCGGGCAATATAGTTTTTTGGTCTTCAAATACACACTTGCCCAAGACAAGCCAACACCAAAACCCGAGAGTATTAAATCAGTGGCTTTATTTTCCGAAAGCACAGCTCTCAGACAATATACCATTGTAATAGGAATTGAAGCTGAACTTGTGTTTCCAAATTTTTTAAGAGAAAGTGGCGCCTGATCTCTACTGAGTTTTAGTTTTTTAGCAATGGTGTCATTGATCAATTTATTGGCCTGATGAAAAACATAGTAATTCACATCCTCAACCTTTTTGTTTTCCAGGTTTAACAACTCATTAATTTGAGCAGGCACGCGTTTTACCGAGAAATTAAAAATATCAATACCTTTCAAAATCAAATGTGTAGCATTGCGATTGATACCCTCAGATTCTTCTTTCATTTCCAATGAGCTTTCACTAAAAGGATTGCGGTATCCTCCATCAGGAATAATTATGCTCTCATAACCCGATCCATCAGACGACATTAGAAAATCCATGTGCTCCCCTTCGCTTTTATTCAAAACTGTTGCTGAACCTGCATCAGAAAAGAGTGGAGCTGTACTTTTATCTGCTTCGGAAATACAAGCAGAGGAAGTATCTCCCACCAATAGAAGTGCTTTTGCTTCTGGGTTTGGAATATTAGAAAGCAATGAAGCAGCTACTGAAAGTCCATAAACATAGCCTGAACAACCAAGGTTAATATCAAAAGCAAGACAATCTTCATTCAATCCAAGTTCATGTTGCAATTTAACAGCAGTAGCAGGAGTGATATAATCAGGAGTTTGTGTTACGAAAATCAGGAGTTTAATATCAGAATGCTTGAGCTGCATGTCTTTCATTAACTTCAATGCAGCTTGGGCACAAAGATCAGCGGCAGTGTATGCTTGATCGATTATCCTTCGCTGCTCAATTCCTGTGCTTTTGATAAAAAGATCGCGTTCGCGCTCGTTGGCAAAAGGATAATCGGAATTAGAAATTGTATTTTCCGGCACAGATGCTGCAATGCCGCTTATTGCCACATTTTTAATTTGTAGAAAAGCCATTAATTGACTTTAGTTTTTTTTAAACAAACAAGTTTGTAAAGGTCTTTGAATGTTTTTGACCCAGCCAATTCATCAGCGCTCAGGGTTACGTCAAAATCATTGTCGATTTTAGCAATAATGATTAGTGCCATCATAGAATTCCAGGAATCTAAATCCCTGAAAACAACATCGGCAGCCACATTTTCCTTTTCTTCTTTTTCAAACTCTACTTTCAGAGAATCGATAAAAACCTTTAAATCCATATCCATAATATACTTGCTTTTCTAAAGATTGTCAAAGATAAATTAATCAATTAGAAATTGAATTGCTAAATCATTCACTTTAAGCCATAGAACATCACAAACCCAAAAATAATTACTGAAATAAATCAATTCCATTGAATTGTGGAAAAAGGAATTGTCTAAAGCAGCATTTAAATTTATTTTTGCGGGGATGAACGAAAGAATCCTAATTATAGACTTCGGCTCGCAATACACCCAGTTGATCGCCCGAAGAGTAAGAGAACTCAATGTTTATAGTGACATTGTCCCTTTTAATAAAATTCCGGAAGACAGTCCAGATATTAAAGGAATAATCCTTTCTGGAAGTCCTTTTTCAGTAAAAGATGAAAATGCCCCAACGATAGACATCGAAAGGCTATTGGGTAAAAAGCCCATTCTTGCCATCTGTTTTGGTGCGCAAATGCTGGCCGAGCAGCTGGGCGGAAAAGTCAGTCGCTCCGACAGCAGGGAATACGGCCGTGCAAAGCTGAGCAATATCCTTTCCAAGGAAGGGCTTTTCAAAGATGTAAGTGAAGACAGCCAAGTATGGATGTCGCATGGGGATACTATTATTGAATTGCCTCCCGATTTTGAATTGCTTGCCGGAACTGCGAGCGTGAAAGTTGCTGCTTTCAACAAAATCAGAAAAAACAATGATGAACCGCCTGTTTATTGCCTTCAATTCCATCCCGAAGTCACGCATACTGATGAGGGCAAAAGCATTCTGAAAAACTTTGTGACAGATATATGCGGATGCACAGGAGACTGGACACCGGCAGCATTTATTGAAGAAACTGTTGAAGATATCAGAAACCAGGTAAAGGACGGAAAAGTCGTGTTGGGGCTTTCAGGTGGCGTAGATTCTTCTGTAGCTGCCATGCTTTTGCATCAGGCTATTGGCAAAAAGCTGTATTGTGTATTTGTGAACAATGGCCTCTTGCGCAAAAATGAATTTGATGATGTATTGCATTCCTATAAAGACCTAGGGCTAAATGTAATAGGCGTTGACAGTTCTGATGAATTTCTCGATGCACTTGATGGTGTTAGTGATCCCGAAAAAAAACGCAAGATCATCGGAAAAACATTTATTAATGTATTCCAGGCAGAGGCAAAGAAAATTGAAGATGTAGAGTGGCTAGGGCAGGGCACCATTTATCCCGATGTTATAGAATCCGTTTCTGTAAATGGCCCTTCTGTTACCATCAAATCGCATCACAATGTCGGTGGATTGCCTGAAAAATTGCACCTGAAAGTAATAGAACCATTGCGCTTTTTGTTTAAAGATGAAGTCCGCAATGTAGGCCGTCAGCTCGGACTGCCTGAATTTATAATAGGAAGGCACCCCTTTCCCGGCCCTGGTCTTTCCATTCGTATTATTGGCGAAATTCATCGGGATAAAGTACGCATGCTTCAGGAAGCAGATCATATTTTCATAGAGAACCTTAAAAAGCACAATTTATACAATGAAGTGTGGCAGGCCGGGGTAATGCTGCTGCCAGTTCAAAGTGTAGGAGTAATGGGAGACGAAAGAACTTATGAAAATGTAGTAGCTTTGAGGGCAGTGAGTTCTGTAGATGGCATGACTGCTGACTGGTGTCATTTGCCCTATGAATTTTTGGCACTCACTTCCAATGAAATCATTAATCAAGTAAGAGGAATTAACCGCGTAGTTTATGACATCAGTTCCAAACCACCTTCTACAATTGAATGGGAGTAAACAACCTCGGGGCAAGCCCACGAGGCATTTATTTGGAAAAAATACTTTTAATTACGAGGCAAGCCTCGGAGTATTTAAATCTCGATTATCGAGTAAATTCTTACTAATTCCACTTCTGGTAACTCTCCTTCTTGTACCCTCTTGTAAAACCAAGAAAGTTCAAAAAGAGGATATTACCAGCAAGGAAACAGTTTTGCTACCCGATACCATTAAATTGCCCGAGATACTTATCGACAGCCTCCTGAGTGATATCGACAGCTTTGAAACCAAAGACCGCTACAATATTGCTTTTGTACTTCCCTTTTTCTTAGATTCCCTAAAAAGCGACTCTTTGAAAAAGCAAGCGCATTATTTTTTTGATGATGCTTCTATGTCACTAAATTTTTATCTCGGTGCTACACTTGCATTAGATTCCCTGAAAAATATGGGGCTAAATGCAGATGTTCATGTCTTTGACAGTAAAAACAATTTGGGACAACTCGTACAACTTAAAAAAACCGGTGCCCTGGATTCCATGGATTTAATTATTGGCCCTGTTTACAACAGCAATGTCCGCTATATGGCAAAATGGGCCAGGCAAAACAAAAAAATAATTATCAACCCACTTTCTCCTACGGCTGATCTTACAAAAGACAACCCCTGGTTTATACAGATCAACCCTTCAATCAACACACATATAGAGAACCTATTTGAATTGCTTCGTTTTAAATTTCCCAAAGAGAATAAAATCCTGATCAACAGACCTATAACAAATGAACTGAATTACAGGGAATTATGGGAAAAGCTCGCAGTTCAGCACAATACAATTGCAGACTCTATTAAGAAAGCAGTTGAGTTTCCTAAGTTTCCACTTGATAGCGTTAAGCTTAAACATTTTATTATCACTGAGGAAGACGATAAAATGATAAGAAAAAATCAACTGGAAGAAGATTCCATATTTGTAAATTTACTTCAGGAAGATAGTCTCAACATATTGATATTGAACACAATAGATCGAGCATTTATTAGCAAACTCAATAGAAATTTATACAAACTCAGCGAGAATTATGAAATACTTGTAGTAGGGCTTCCTGTTTGGAATGCTTTGGAAGACTTCCGGCTCGATTATGTTGAACGATTTCAATTGCACTATAGCAGCGATTACCATATTGATACTAATTTTTACAAAAGCAGTGTTTATCAATTTGCATTAGACAGTCTTTATATAAATCCAGGAGCGTTTTTTATTAAGGGATTTGATATTACAATGTGGATGGGGCAAGGATTAATGCAATACGGTCTTGATTTGAAAACTGAGCTTCACAAGGATAAACTTGATGGTTTTCACAACAAGTTTAGGCTTAAAAGCAATTTTACAGACCCTGCTGACACAAGCAATAGGGTGAATTATTTGGAAAACAGTTATGTTCACCTGCTGTATATTTCAGGTTATCAAATCAAGAATGCCCGAAAACCAATTAAAGAAAAAGAATGAAGAAACTCATTATCCTGCTTCTGTGCAGCATCACTTTTTTGCCAGGCTCAGCTCAAAAAAATATGGAACTTAGAAGTGTTCAATTATTTAACAGCACTTTGAGTGATGTTTGGGGATATGCTTCAAACGGTAGGGAATATGCACTTGTAGGGCTGAACAACGCTTTTGCTATAGTAGATGTTACCGATCCTGAACAACCCGATCCATTGTTTTCAGTACCGGGCTATTCCAGTGACTGGCGCGATATTCATACCTGGAATGACCATGCTTATGTCACCAATGAAAAAGATGGAGGATTATTAATTGTAGATATGTCCAATTTGCCCGACAGTATTTCTGCAACAAGCTGGACAGCAGATACACTTTTAAAATCAGCCCACAATATCTGGATTGACGAAAATGGCTATGCCTATATTTTTGGTTTTAACAGTCTGAACGAGCAGATACCATACAACAATCGCGGAGTCATCATTGCTGACTTGAACAATGATCCTAAAAACCCTGACTTGATCAATATCTATTCTGAAAATTATGTGCATGATGGTTATGTTCGTGGTGATACCATGTGGTTGGGAGAAATTTCCGCAGGATTTTTTTCGGTGGTAGATGTCAGCGATAAAAACAATTTGCAGGTGCTGGCAAGTGCTGAAACTCCTGGGCGATTCACGCACAATGTATGGCTGTCTGATGATGGCAAGACCCTATTTACCACTGATGAAATTGAAGGTGGTTATTTTGGTGCTTATGATGTTTCTGATCTAAACAATATCACTGAACTCACACGCTACCGGGAAGCAGTTGGCACCGGCCTTATACCGCACAATACTCATGCTTTGGGCAATTACCTTTGGAATTCCTATTATACCTATGGTGTAAACCTCGTAGATGCCACACGTCCTGATAATCTTGTAGAAACTGGCAGATATGATACTTCCCCTTTTCCTTCGCGAGGAACTTATGATGGATGCTGGGGAACCTATCCTTATTTACCTTCCGGTAATATTCTGGCTAGTGATATTCAGGAAGGACTTTTTGTTTTTACGCCTACTTATACACGCGCTTGTTACCTGGAAGGAACTATCACCGATAGCTTTAGTGGTACATTTTTAAATGGTGTCAATGTAGAATTAATCAGCACTGGAGCCGAAACAAAAAGTGATATCCTTGGCGAATACAAAACAGGAATAGCAGAGAGCGGCATGTACGATGTTCGTGTTCATTTTCAGGGTTGTTTTTCTAAGATCATTACCGATGTTCAACTTTCAAATGGGCAGGTTACGGTGCTCGATATTGAATTTGAATGTATAGTTGCAAATACAGACGAGATAAACGAACCAGCAACACTTGAATTAAAAGCCCAGCCAAGTGCTTTCAACAATCAAACAGAATTACATTTTAAAGGATTAAAACGTGAATCAGGTCAATTACAAATCTTTGACCTTGCAGGCAGAGTATTAAAATCCCTTGATTTAAACACAGAGTCAGGACAGGTAATAATTGGAGAAAACTGGGCTCCGGGTTTTTATCTTGCAGTATTGCTTTCAGACAATGAAAAAATAATCCAAAAAATACAAAAGCTGTAATATGAAGGATTCTCGATTTGCTATAATTGGTCTTGGTAGATTTGGCACTGCCATTGCCAAAACCCTTTCCAAAAAAGGTGCTGAAGTTGTAGCCATTGATGTAAATGAGGAATTTGTAGATGTACTTAGAGATGATGTAGCCTACCCCGTAACTATGGATGCAACCGATATCAAAGCACTGAAAGCTCAAAGCATAGAAGATGTAGATGTAGCTATAGTCGCCATTGGCACCAATTTTGAAAGCGAATTGCTGATCACTGCAAATTTGCTAGAGCTCAAAGTGAAAAGGATTATTGCCAGAGCAATGAACCCCACTCAAAAAATGATCCTTGAAAAAATAGGCGTCAAAGAAATTGTTTCTCCTGAAGTGGAAGTTGGTGTATCCCTGGCTGAAAAATTGTTGAACCCGGGAATTTTAACTTTTTTGCAATTACCGGATGACTATGAAATTGTAGAAGTTGAAGCACCTGTAAATTGCGTAGGCAGGACACTTCGCGAGCTCGATCTGCGTAAAAAATACCAGATCAATCTCATTACAATTAAACGTAAAGAACTTAAAATATCAAATAAGGAAAAGGAAGTCAGCCATGTAATTGGTGTGCCAGATCCCGAAACGGAGATATTAGAAACTGATACTCTCCTACTCCTGGGTATTAACAAAGACATCAATCGCTTTATTGAAGTGAATCAATAATACTATTTATTAAGTAGTGCAACACATAAACTGTCTTAAATTCAGTCATAAAACACATAGTCGTGCTGAAAATGTGGATAAATTCCAATCTAAACGGAGCTATAATTGACAGAAATATTGCTCCTTTTTCTTTTAAAGCTTAATATTGCAAACCATTTAATAAACCAATACACAATTTAGAGATTTCATGGAAAATACAATCTATCTAGTACCCGCTTTGGCCATTATTGGCCTTATAGTAATGGCTTACAAATCAATGTGGGTTAAAAAACAAGATGCCGGCACTCCTAAAATGCAGGAACTGGCCACTCATATCAAAGAAGGTGCCCTTGCATTTTTGAATGCGGAATATCGTGTACTCGCCATATTTGTAGTTGTAGCAGGAGTTCTACTGGGTGTAGTTTCTGCCTTTGTAGAATCTACACACTGGTTTATTGTGGTTGCCTTTGTCATTGGTGCTGTATTTTCTGCAGTAGCAGGCAATATAGGAATGCGTATAGCTACTGAAGCCAATGTGCGCACAACCCAGGCAGCAAGAAGCAGTCTTTCTAAAGCATTGAATGTGTCTTTCAACGGAGGTGCCGTAATGGGACTGGGCGTTGCAGGCTTGGCTGTATTCGGTCTTTCTATGTTGTTTATATTGCTTTATCAATATTTTATGGGTGGTCAATGGACAGAGAATGGTACCCACGACATGACTGTAGTTTTGGAGGCATTGGCAGGTTTTTCACTTGGTGCTGAGTCTATTGCCCTTTTTGCCCGTGTAGGTGGCGGTATATATACTAAAGCTGCTGATGTAGGTGCCGATCTTGTTGGAAAAGTTGAAGCAGGAATTCCGGAAGATGACCCGAGAAACCCTGCAACAATTGCAGATAATGTTGGTGACAATGTTGGTGATGTGGCCGGAATGGGCGCTGATTTATTCGGTTCTTATGTTGCTACGGTATTGGCTGCTATGGTATTGGGAAATTATGTTATAACAGATATGGGTGGTTCTATAAGCGATCAGTTTGGAGGAATCGGCCCAATTTTGTTACCGCTTGTTATCGCAGGCATAGGAATTATCTTTTCTATTATTGGCACTATGATGGTTAAAGTAAAAGAAGAAAATGCCAGTGAAGCTTCTGTTCAGAAAGCCTTGAATATAGGCAACTGGGCTTCAATTATACTCACCGGTATTGCAGCTTACTTCTTAATCCACTGGATGTTGCCAGCACAAATGCAAATGGAATTTTTCGGAGAAGGCTCTGTAGGTGTTACTCCCAACCATGTATTTGGTTCTGTTGTAATCGGATTGTTTGTAGGTGCAGCTATTTCATACTTCACTGAACATTATACAGCAATGAATAAAGGCCCTGTAATGAGCATAGTTCAAAACTCATCAACAGGTGCCGCAACAAATATCATTGCAGGTCTTGGTGTGGGAATGATCTCTACGGCATTGCCAATTTTGCTGTTTGCAGGAGCAATCTGGGGCGCTTATTCATTTGCAGGGTTTTATGGCGTTTCCATTGCCGCTTCGGCTATGATGGCTACAACTGCCATGCAGTTGGCCATTGATGCTTTTGGTCCTATTGCTGACAATGCAGGTGGAATTGCAGAAATGAGCGAATTGCCTGCCGATGTAAGAGAAAAAACAGATATCCTCGATTCTGTGGGAAATACAACTGCAGCAATAGGTAAAGGTTTTGCCATTGCTTCAGCTGCTTTAACAGCTTTGGCACTTTTTGCAGCGTATGTCACCTTCACGGGAATTGACGGTATTAATATCTTTAAGGCAAAAGTTCTATCTGCTTTATTTATAGGAGGAATGATTCCCGTAGTATTTTCTGCATTAGCCATGAATGCTGTTGGTAGAGCCGCTATGGAAATGGTAAAAGAAGTGAGAAGACAATTCAAGGAAATACCCGGAATTCTGGAAGGAACAGGAAAACCGGAATACGGCAAATGCGTTGAAATCTCTACCAATGCAGCCATTCGTGAAATGATGCTTCCAGGAGCAATAACTATAGTATCCCCTATTATTGTAGGTTTTGCTATGGGTGCTGAATCACTTGGGGCTTACATGGCAGGGGTTACTGTTTCAGGTGTGCTTTGGGCCATTTTCCAAAACAATGCAGGAGGTGCCTGGGACAATGCTAAAAAATCTTTTGAATCAGGAGTAATGATCGATGGTGAAATGACTTATAAAGGCTCTGAAGCACATAAAGCTGCTGTTACCGGAGATACAGTTGGAGATCCCTTTAAAGACACTTCAGGCCCTTCAATGAACATTCTTATCAAATTGACATGCCTGATTGGATTGGTGATTGCGCCTATTTTGGGACAAGTGCAGGGAACCGGGGCTCACAGTCAGAAGGAAAAAGCTCCTGAAAAAGAGGTGCTGCTGGGTGAAAACGATATTGCTAAAGAAGAGGCAGTGCTAATCAAAAGTATCAACTGACAAATAAATATCATATTTAAAAAAGGCTGTATTCAGTTGAATCCAGCCTTTTTTAATTTTATACACTTACCCAGGAACACTATGATTTGCTTAACATATTAATAATGCATGTTTTTAATCCAGATAAGATTTAAGACTTGAACAAGAAGAAGTTTTACGGATTCTCCTTAAGGCACGCTCTTTAATTTGCCTTACCCGTTCGCGTGTAAGTCCAAATATATTTCCGATTTCCTCTAGTGTCATGCAAATTTCACCTTTCAGGCCAAAATAATAAGAAAGAATTTCAGCATCTCTTTCGGGAAGTACAGACATTGCTTTTTTGATTTCTTTTTTCAGGGATTCTGATACAATTTGTTTTTCAGTTTCGCTGAGCTCATCACTGTTAATGATATCATACATGTTGCCACCGCCCTCAAAACCAAGAGGTGCATCCATAGACATAGGCTTATTGGCGCTAGCAATAATTGCATTGATTTCACTGATATTCATCTTTAAGAGCTTCTCCAATTCATCATCCGTAGGTTCTCTTTGATATTCCTGCTCAAAATCGGCCATTGCTTTGTTGATCTGATTAAAACAGCCAACTTTGTTAACAGGCAGACGAATAATTCTTGAGTGTTCAACCAGGGACTGCATTATAGATTGACGGATCCACCAAACAGCATATGAGATAAATTTAAAGCCTTTAGTCTCATCAAATCTTTCTGCTGCTTTGATTAAACCGAGATTTCCTTCATTAACCAAATCACTAAGGGCAAGACCTTGGTTTTGATATTGCTTGGCTACTGATACTACAAATCGCAAATTGGATTTCACCAATTTTTCTAAGGCAGCGTTATCGCCTTTTTTAATTTTCTGTGCAAGTTCTACTTCCTCCTCGGCAGTAAGGAGATTTACTTTGGCAATTTCCTGTAAATAGCGATCCAGAGCAATACTGTCACGCTGAGTAATCTTGTTGCTTATCTTTAATTGCCGCATGGTGTAAGTGGTTTGTTTGCCCTCTTTTACGGAGAACCGACTCCATTGTTACGACTCTAAAATAAAAAAGGGAGTCAATTAACTTAACCCCCTTTAATTTTAAATAATTCCAGCTTAAGAAAATTAAGCTTCCTCAGCTTCTTTTGGCAACAAAACTTTTCTCGACAATCTGTATTTTCCTGTCTTTTTATCTACTTCGAGTAGTTTAACCTTTACAGTATCTCCTTCGCTGAATACACCGTCCAAATTCTCTATTCGTGTCCATGAAATTTCAGAGATGTGCAATAACCCTTGTTTTCCGGGCAAAAACTCTACAAATGCGCCATAAGGCATAATTGATTTTACAACACCTTCATAAACCTCTCCGGGTTCTGGAACAGAAATAATTCCTTTGATTTTGGCCAAAGCCTGATCAATGGATTCTTTATTTTCTGAGAAAATCTCTACATAGCCTTTGCCATCAACCTCTTCAATAGAAACTTTGGCTCCACTGCTGTTTTGAATTTCCTGAATAATTTTTCCTCCAGGCCCGATTATCGCGCCAATCAAATCTTTTTCAACAGTCAATGTCACTATTCTCGGAGCATGTGGTTTAAAATCTTCTCTTGGAGCATCAATTGTTTTCAACATTTCATTCATGATATGTGCTCTACCGGCTTTTGCCTGTTCCAATGCTTGTGTCAAAACTTCATATGGAAGTCCATCGACTTTAATATCCATCTGGCAGGCTGTGATACCATCTTTGGTACCTGTTATTTTAAAATCCATATCACCCAGGTGATCTTCATCGCCAAGGATATCGGATAATACAGCAAATTTCCCACTTTTATCAGTGATCAATCCCATTGCAATTCCGGAAACGGGTTTTTTGATTTTCACTCCGGCATCCATCAATGCCAGGGTTCCTGCACATACTGTAGCCATTGAAGATGAACCATTTGATTCCAATACATCAGAAACCACTCTGATAGTGTATGGATTATCAGATGGAATTACTCTTTTTAAAGCTCTCAGTGCTAGGTTTCCGTGTCCAATTTCTCTTCTGGAAGTACTGCGCAAAAATTTGGCTTCACCTGTACAAAATGGAGGGAAATTGTAGTGCAACATAAATTCATGTGAGCCTTCTATAAGTGCGCCATCAATAGTTTGTGCATCTAATTTGGTACCCAGTGTAACTGTTGTTAAAGACTGGGTTTCTCCACGCGTAAATATTGCAGAACCATGTGCTGAAGGCAAATAATTCACTTCCGACCATATTGGACGAACTTCATCCAGTTTCCTGCCATCTAAGCGAACACGTTTATCTAATACTACTGAACGAATGGCTTCCTTTTCAGCATTGTGAAAATAACCTCCTATTAAATCACCTTTTTCTTCCAACTCTTCTTCAGAAAGGCTTTCTTTAAATTCTTCCTTTACTGCTTTGAGCAACTCAGAGCGCTTGTGTTTATCGGCAAGTCCTTGAAGTGCAATTTCTTTACACTTTTCAAATGTTGCATCCCAAACACGTTTTTCAAATGCTTCATCTTTTTCTTCTTGACTGTATTCTCTGTAAACGTCTTTTGTTCCCTTAGCTTCAGCTAATTCCAATTGAACTTCACAGGCTTTTTTAATGGCTTCATGTGCAAATGCAATGGCTTCAACCATTTCTTTTTCTGAAACTTCATTCATTTCTCCTTCCACCATGATTACGTTGTCTTTGTTGGCGGCAACGAGTAAATCTAAATCTGCACTTTCAAGCAAATCCAATGATGGATTAATTTGAAATTCTCCGTTGATGCGAACCACGCGTGCTTCAGCAACGGGGCCATTAAACGGTATATCAGAAACTGCAATTGCAGCAGATGCAGCAAGGCAGGCCAGTGCATCTGGGGGAGTGTTTTTCTCGGCAGAGATCAGGGAAATAATCACCTGTGTTTCAGAGCGGTAATCATCCGGAAAAAGCGGCCTGAGTGCACGGTCAACAAGACGGGCTATCAATATTTCATGTTCTGAGGGACGTGCCTCTCTTTTAAAGAAACCTCCTGGAAATTTTCCGGCAGAAGCATATTTTTCAAGATATTCTACTGTTAAAGGAAGGAAATTCATTCCCTCTCTTGCTTCTTTTGCAGAAACTACAGTGGCGAGCAACATGGTGTTGCCCTGGCGTACTACAACCGAGCCATCGGCTTGTTTAGCGAGTTTTCCGGTTTCAATACTAATTGGTTTTCCGTTGCCTAAATCAACGGACTTGGTTATTGGATTAATAGACATAAGCTTAATTTAATTGTAAATAAAAATTTGGTAGCACAAAGACAAAAGAGCCTTATAAAAATAAGACTCTTTTCAGGTATTACTTCCTTAAGTTTAATTCTTTGATCAGGGCTCTGTAACCTTCCAAATCTTTTTTAGCAAGATATTTTAATAATTTTTTTCTCTTTCCTACCATGTTGATCAATGAGCGGGTAGATGAGAAATCTTTTTTGTTGTTTTTCAAATGCCCAGTGATTTCTTTGATTCTTTCCGTAAAAAGTGTGATTTGGGCTTTGGTAGAGCCGGTGTCTTTTTCATTGGCCCCAAATTTTTTAAAAATTTCTTTTTTCTTTTCTGCTGTTATCATCTTCTATTAATTACTATTTACTGTATAAGCTGCAAAGGTAGCCATTATTCTATTCAAATGAAAAATTAATGAGAAAAGAAAAATAAGAGATCAGAAATTTTGTGCTTGAGTGTTTTACGCGTAACAATAAAATCAATGAAGCCGTGCTCTATAAGAAATTCAGAGCGCTGAAATCCTTCGGGCAATTCTTTTTTAATAGTTTCTCTGATTACCCTGGGACCGGCAAATCCGATCAAAGCTCCGGGTTCTGCAATAATTATATCTCCAAGGCTTGCAAATGATGCTGTTACACCACCTGTCGTAGGGTCTGTAAGAAGTGATATATAGGGCAATCCGGCTTTTGAGAGTTGAGTGAGTTTTGCACTGGTTTTTGCCATTTGCATCAATGAAAATGCAGATTCCATCATGCGCGCCCCACCGGATTTAGAAATAATCATAAGTGGAATTTCGTGTTTGATGCAGTAATCTACAGATCTGGCAATCTTCTCTCCTACTACTGAACCCATAGATCCGCCAATAAAGCTAAAATCCATGGCCGCTACTATCAGTTTTTGCTTTTCTACTTTTCCATACGCAACTTGTATAGCATCATTCAGTCCTGATTTTTCCTCCACATCTTTAAGCCGGTCTTTATAAGACTTAAGATCGGTGAAATCTAGAAAGTCTTTTGATTTCAAGTTTTGAAAATGCAACTTGTATTTGCCGTTATCAAATAAAAGCTCAAAATATTCGGAAGAAGCTATGCGCTCATGATGGCCGCATTGTGTGCAAACATGAAAGTTTTCTTTGAGTTCTTTTTGCGTAAAAGTAGCTTTACATCCTGGACATTGATACCACAATCCATCGGGAGCTTCCTTTTTCTCTCGTGTAGATGTAGTAATCCCTTCTTTAATTCGTTTAAACCAGCTCATATTTTTCCCGCTACTTTATGGGGCTAATTTCAAAAAAATAAACCGCAATTTTTAAAACAGCTGTTATTTATAGTTCAAACTTTGTTAAAAATATTGTTCATCAGCTTGTTCGAACAAATTTATATCCGCACCATTCAAAGCTGAAATATTAAGATAAGCTATTCTTCTTTAGATTTAACCAATTAATTATCAACAAGCCAAGCTTGCTGGTTTTATGCTATTGTGATTTTCTTTTCCAGGTACACGTCCTGTATGGCATTGAGCAGCTCCACACCTTCTTTCATTGGGCGTTGAAAAGCCTTCCTTCCTGAAATCAATCCCATTCCTCCTGCCCTCTTGTTGATTACTGCTGTAGTTACAGCATCTTTCAGATCGGAAGCACCTCCTGAAGCACCACCAGAATTGATTAAACCATTGCGCCCCATATAACAATTGGTCACCTGGTAGCGACACAAATCAATCGGATGATCAGAACTGAGTTCTGAATAAACTTTATCGTGTGTTTTTCCAAAACCGACAGCTTTATATCCACCATTGTTTTCAGGCATTTTTTGCTTGATTATATCTGCCTGAATGGTTACACCAATATGATTGGCTTGTCCGGTAATATCGGTAGCCACATGGTAGTCTTTTCCATCTTTTTTGAAGTCACTGTTGCGCAGGTAACACCAAAGTATGGTCACCATGCCGAGTTCATGTGCGTATTCAAAAGCCTGTGCGACTTCCTGTATTTGGCGATTGGATTCTTCAGAACCAAAATAAATAGTAGCACCAACTGCTGCTGCTCCAAGATTCCATGCTTCCCTAACACTGCCAAATGAAATCTGATCAAAAGTATTGGGATAAGTCAGCAATTCATTGTGATTGAGCTTTACAATAAAAGGGATTTTATGGGCATATTTTCTTGAATTAGCTGCTAAAACCCCAAATGTAGAAGCTACGGCATTACAACCTCCTTCAATGGCAAGTTTTACAATATTTTCAGGATCGAAATAAATTGGATTGGGCGCAAATGAAGCACCTGCTGAATGTTCTATTCCCTGGTCAACAGGTAATATAGAGACATAACCGGTTTTTGCCAGACGACCGTGGTTATATATCTCCTGCATATTTCTCAGCACCTGTGTATTGCGATTGCTCAATGCAAAGCTTTGATCTACAAAGTCTGGACCTGGCAAGTGTAGTAAGGATTTATCTATGGTCTTACATTCGTGATTTAGAAGAGTATCAGCCTCTTTCCCCAATAATTGTCTAATGCGATCTGCTGACATGTTTTTCGATTTTAGCTGGTTTTTGTAAAATTATGCGCAAATATAAGGATTCAATCCACTCTACAGGAATAATTTACGCAGCTTTAAATATGTTCTAAAGGTATCTTTTTTGAGCAGAATGCTTCTCAATTACTTAAATTTCAGTTTCTTCAGCATTTTGTGAAAATATTTCTCAGATTCATCACTCAGAAAAACCATTACCAATTGGTATTGCATCTGATCTTTAAAAAAAACAGCATAGCGCGCCTGCATATCATTTTCCAATTTCATGCGTGATTCATGGCCAACCACACCAGAATGTTCAGTACCCCGCATATAGACCAGTTCACCTTCCATGGCATTCGAAAAATTATAGGTGGCATCAATACTCATATCTTCGGGATCTTCTTCTGATAAGTCATTTTTGTGTTTTCGCGCATAAATAAAAAAGGAAAGAAAATTGTGTTCGCTGGAAAGCTGCAGTTCTTTACCAAATATATCTTCCGTGATTTTCACCTGGTGTTCAAGGGGCAATTTACATTTAAAGCTAAATTCCTTCGATTTATATTTCTTCCATTTCAGGTCGTAATCGCTGCTGTATTCTTGGGTAGATTGGGCTTGCAGTTGTGGATGAATCAGAAAATTCAAACAAAAAGAGAGTGAAAACAGGTATAAAATTCGCATAGTTTACTTTTTATTTTACCCTGACAATGAAAATCACCATTTTGGTATTCTCCATTTCATGATAAGATATTGATTTTCATTCGTCAAATTATGTAATTACTTTTCAATTGCATAATGCGGGTTTAATAGAACGCAGATGACATTGATTGTTATAATAGAGTAGGCTTCAATCTGGGAGATGCATTAGAAAATTTCATTTATTCAGATTACTTAACAATATTAGCACCATTTTTTAATCCTTTTTTGATAAGGTTCAAAATTTTGGGAGTAAAGGCTTTCAAGGTAAAATAAGTATTGTCGCTGGCATCAATCAGGATGACAGATATTGGATATTTAATGAAATTTTGCTGGTATTGAAGATTTTTATTAAAAGTAAGCAGCACATCAAATCCTTCTTTTATCATTAGCTGAAGTAGTTCCCCGTTCTTTTTTCCATTCCACTTTTTATCACTTACTGTATAGATTTCATGGTCATGAAAATCTGTTTTTAATCTTTTTGGCAAGTTTTCATCAATCAATATTTTCATAAATATTGTTCAATTTTTCAGAACTGAAAATTTTATTGGCCATTTTCAATACACCTAAAACCTGAGCTTTTTTTACACTTGGATAGTCTTTTAAAAAATCAGCAATACTTATACCTTTTTCCAAATGCCAAAATAATGTTTGCACAGGTACTCTTGTGCCTTTAAAGACAGGCTGACCATTCTGTATTTCCTTATTGGAAATTATAAATTTTTCAGGAATATTTTTATTATATGACAATACACTCATAATCTGGTTTCTTTGAATTAAGCCGATAATTTTTTGTCTGAAATGTTTTTAAAGCGGTGCTCTACCCTGAAATATTTATCGGGTTGGGTTTTCTTGTTGGTTTCAGGAATAGGAAAGCCTTTTTCGATGAACTCTATAGTAGAATTATCAGGAATACTGTGAATTTGAGAAGGGTCTTTTACAACTTCCCTTATAAAATCAAATGTTAAAGAAATATTGCGGTTGATGTCTTTAGTTTTCATTTTGTTTTATGAAGGATTGATTCATATTGAACAACAATATCATTGATTTCTACATTCTCTGTCTTAATCTTTATTCTAAGACATTCGTTCCCAGCCTCCTCAAGAAATTTAATAAATTCTTTATCTGGCAAAACATTGAATTTTCCTTAAAATTAAGAAAAATGAAAAATAGTTTGTTTTGTATTACAAAGTCTGAAAAAAAATCAGCGATTATCTGCACAATCAGCCTTATCCCTGCCTTTACCGTAGGCAGGTGTGTTCTATCCAACCACAATATTCACAATCCTGCCGGGGACAAATACGAATCGCTTGATCTCTTTGCCTTCCGTCCATTTTTGCACATCCGGATTTTCGAGCACAATTTTTTCGGCTGCCTCCTTGCCCATATCCAGTGGCAATTCCACTTTGGCCCTTACCTTTTTGCCAATATTAATGGGATATGCGTAGCTGTCCTCTTTCAGGTATTTTTCCTCAAAATCAGAAAAAGGCGCATCCGTTACCGAGCCGCTTTCCGCAAAAACTTCCTGCCACAAATATTCCGATGTATGCGGTGCAAAAGGTGCTATCAGTTGGCTTAGGGTTTTCAATATTTCCCGCTTGTGGCAGTTTTGATCGTTGAGTTCGTTCACACAAACCATAAAGGCACTCACGCAAGTATTGAAGGACAAGCGCTCCACATCTTCCCGCACTTTCTTAATGGTTTTGTGCAGTGTTTTTAATGATTCCTCGGAAGCCTCCCCGTCCGAAAGGATTAATTTTTCATCTTGAAAAATCAATCGCCAGAATTTGCGCATAAACTTCGCCACGCCATCTATGCCCTGTGTATTCCAGGGTTTGTGTACATCTATGGGCCCCAAAAACATTTCGTACATGCGAAACACATCCGCTCCGTATTGCTCAATGATATCGTCCGGGTTCACCACATTGAACTTAGACTTGGACATTTTTTCTACTTCTCTTTCACAAATAAATTTGCCTTCTGAATTTGGTATACAGATTACTTTTTTTCCTTGAAGTTTAGTCAAATATTCTTCAAATGATACTAAATCATTAATAGAGCTATCTGAATTAAGATAACAAATATCAACTCTAACCCTAGAGATACTCTCAAATGGATAATCGCCAATTTTCACTGAAGATGAAAGGTTAACAACTTCATAGCCTTTACTTTCAATCCATTTTTTCACATTGTCAATATCAGGCTTCTTATTTTCATTAAACTCATCATGAGAAAAAGCTAAAACCAAATCAACATCTTTTCCTGCTCTAGTAACTCCTGATACAGTATTAATAGACCTAATTAAAGCACTCATCCCCTGAATCATCCCTTGATTGATCAGTTTCTTAAAAGGCTCCTGTATGCTGACTTTGCCAATATCATACAAAAACATTTGCCAAAAACGGGCATACATCAAATGGCCTACGGCATGTTCTGCCCCGCCAATATAAAAATCCACTTGTTTCCAATATTGCTCTGCTTTAGGATCTACAGGGCCTTCTGTAAAATCAGGATTCATATAGCGCAAAAAATACCAGCTCGAACCTGCATAACCGGGCATGGTGTTCAAATCCAACGGATGGCCTTCATAAGTCCAATCTTTGGCCCGACCCAAAGGCGGTTCGCCCGTTTCGGTGGGTTTGTAGTTTTCAATTTTGGGCAATTCCAAAGGCAATTCCGATTCGGGCAGGGTTTTGGCAATGCCATTTTCATAATACACCGGAAAAGGTTCGCCCCAATAGCGTTGGCGGCTGAAATTGGCATCTTTCAGGCGGTAATTTATTTTTCTTTCTCCCAAAGCTTTTTCCTCTAAAACAGAAATGGCTTTGTCAATGGCAGCGGGAACTTCCATTCCGTTCAAAAAATCAGAATGGATAATTTTGCCCACTTTATCCGCACTGCTCGCATCGGGATATTCAGATTTATCGACCACAGGAATGATCTCTATTCCAAATTTCTCGGCAAAAGCTTTGTCTCTGTCATCATCGGAAGGCACGGCCATTATGGCTCCGGTGCCGTAGCCCATCAAAACGTATTCGCCAATCCACACCGGGATTTTTTCATCGGTAAAGGGATGCACCGCATAAGCCCCGGTAAAAGCCCCGGTTACTTTTTTCACTTCCGATTGGCGTTCCAAATCTGAACGGGAAGATACGTATTCCAAATATTCGCCCACTTCCTTTTGCTGATCGGGCCTTGTGATTTCCTTTACCAAAGGATGTTCGGGCGCCAGCACCATAAAAGTTACCCCGAAAATGGTATCGGGGCGAGTAGTGAAAACCTCGATTTTTTCATTGGAATTTGCCAAATGAAAAAATGCCTGTGCACCTTCACTGCGGCCGATCCAATTGCGTTGTTGCTCTTTCAGGCTTTCCGGCCAATCGAGTTGATCCAGCCCATTCAGCAATCGCTCGGTATAGGCAGTAATCCTCAAAAACCACTGTCGCATGGATTTGCGCATTACCGGATGTCCACCCCGCTCGGAAACACCATTCACTACTTCGTCATTCGCCAGTACCGTTCCCAGTGCCGGGCACCAATTGACCATGGCCTCCGCCTGAAATGCCAAACGGTATTGCATTAAAATATCGGCCTGTTGTTTTTCGCTGTAATTGTTCCATTCATCTGCCCCAAAAGTTTGCTCGCAGGCAGTGGCCGCATTCAGCCCTTTGTTTCCTTCCGATTCAAAAATCTGTTTCAATTTTTCTATGGGCTGTGCCTTGTTTTCGTCTTTTGCATACCACGAATTAAACAATTGAATAAAAATCCACTGTGTCCATTTGTAATACTCGGGGTCGCTGGTTTTCACCATTCTGTCCCAATCAAAGCTAAAGCCAATGGAATCCAACTGCTTTTTGTACCTCGCTATATTGTCTTCCGTTGTCTTGGCCGGGTGCTGACCCGTTTGAATGGCATATTGTTCAGCAGGCAAACCAAAAGCATCGTAGCCCATCGGGTGCAATACATTAAAGCCACTTTGCCTTTTGTATCGCGCATAAATATCAGAGGCGATATAGCCCAGCGGATGCCCCACGTGCAGCCCGGAACCCGAAGGATAGGGAAACATATCGAGTACGTAATACTTGGGTTTTTCCGTATTGTTTTCTACTCGGTAGGTATTGTTTTTTGACCAATAATCTTTACTGAATTGCTCTAAAGCGGCACTTTGGTATTCCATGCTTTTTCTTTTGGGGTAAATTTTAGAGCTTCAAAGTTAAGCTGCTATCCGCTAAAAACAAGAATGTTTTGTGGAATGCTTGTAATACGGCAATTTCGCCATCGCTCGAAATTCCAGCTTCTTATATTATAACCTGAGTTCGGAAATTATTTATTGCTCAGAATGCCAGATAATTTTAAACCCGAATTATGCTTTGGGACTTTGTCATGCCCGCCCGAACGTACCATTTCGGTACGGGCAGGAAGCTTGAAAGCACAATAAAATCAGGCTGTTTGGAAATTTTAGCATAGCATCGCTATGGTGAAATTGAAAACAGCAACGAAGTGTCTGATTTTGAAGTGATTTCATGCTGCAATAGATTTCCTAATGCATATTTCGGGTTAAAACCAACTCCAAAACCGCTCCTTCCCCACTCTTCATGATAAAAAAAGGGCTCCGAAGCGTTAACCTCGAAGCCCAGGGAAAAATGAACCAAAATATCGCTGTTGGGGAAGGGTTCGAACCTTCATGAGGCGGTTAGCTTCGGTAAACCGATGTTTATCCCGTAATCCTCACCCCTGAGACCGAAGGGCATGGCTGCCTGTTTCATCACCCAACAATTATTAAACACAAATGTAGTAAATAGCGTGTATTATTGAAACTAATTTATTAAATTCATAAAAAATTTCGTTTTTGTTTAGTTTTTTAGCTTAACTTTAAATTTTATCAAAAACTGCACTTTCAAAATGGGGAAAAATTATACAATTGATAATGTTGACCGGCAAATTTTACATTTACTGATGCAAAATGGGCTTATGCCTTATTCGGAAATTGCGAAAAAAATACACGTTTCAAGTGGAACTGTCCATGTAAGGCTTAAAAAAATGACAAATTCAGGGGTGATTAGTGGCAATCAATTAATTGTTGACCCAGAAAAACTCGGATTTGACATTACTGCATTTATCGGTGTTTACCTCAAAAAGAGTTCGCTTTACCAAGAAGTGCTCAAAGGAATGAAAGAAATTCCCGAAGTGGTGAGCTGCCATTATACGACCGGCAACTACAGCATGTTTGTAAAAATACTGTGTCGTGATACCAATCACTTAAAAGCAGTATTGCACGATAAACTACAGGAGCTCAGTGGGATTGATCGCACTGAGACATTTATTTCCTTGGAAAGAAGTATCAACAGGCAAATAAGCCCAGACTTGTCGGAGGATTAGTACCCTAGGGTTCAACTTCAATCATTTTTTGGCAGAATATTTTTCATGCCCATGAAAAGCCTTGTAAACATTGGTCGTTCAGAAGGAAATTATTTTATCCCGCATTATGCAATTGCATAATTTGACGAATGAAAATCAATAACTTATCATGAAATGGAGAAAACCAAAATGGTAATTTTCATTGTCAGGGTTTACCAAATTTATTCAGGTCTGTTGAGGAAGCCAATGTAGCCACAAGGCATGCCTTGTGGCTACATTGGCTACTGAGGGGTTATGGTTGACATTGCCTCTTTGGTTCTGGCTTGTCCAGATTAGATATTGACAAAGAATGCTGAAGTTGGTCATCTTCCAAAATACTTTTTAAATATATCCTGCAGATTTACCCGGCTTACAGGTTTTGCAAGAAAATCATTCATACCTGCATCCAGGCATTTTTGTTTGTCTTCAGGCATTACATTAGCTGTTAGGGCTATTATCAGTGGCTCATTTTCCAATTTCAGCTGACGAATTTCCATTGAAGTTTGAACTCCGTCTTTTTGCGGCATTTGCATATCCATAAAAATCAGGTCATAATCTTTATTCTTAATTGCAGAAATCACTTCCACACCATCTTCAACAATATCTATTTTATAACCCAGGTTTTCTACCATTTTTTGCATCACTTTTTGATTAATGGCATTGTCTTCAGCAAGCAGGATTTTTAAGTCAGCCTTAAATTCTGATTGCAAAGGCTTTGACTCAAAATTTGTTTTTACCTGATCGATAGTTGGTTTTTCAGAGGGTGTAAATAATTCTCTTAAATGCTCCAGTAAAACAATATTGCGCAAGGGCTTATTGATAATTCTTAATAGGTCATTTTGTTGATTTTTCTTCAATTTGTATTGTGGCCTTGCAAGAATTAGCATAGCATTCAAATGATGCACATTTTTCAAAACACTATCCAGTTTATCTATGTGATCTAACATATCAATATCAAACACTGACACATCAAAACTTTGACTTTGCTCAATTTTTAAAAAGTCACTTACATTGCTTGTAATCTCAACCTTGAAATCAAAATTCTTTTGTAGAAAAGTGGACAAAGCTTCTGCCACCTCATTTCTCTTCATCCCAATGAGCATGGATTTTTTGCTAAAATCAAATTCTGAAAAGCGGCTGTCTTTATCTATTTTCCGGGTGATAATGTTAAAATAAAATACAGAACCGCTGCCAAGCTCACTCTCAACACCTATTGCTCCATCCATTAAATGCACTATGCGCTTGCAAATCACCAACCCAAGACCTGTACCTCCAAAACGCCTTGAAGTACCTGTGTCTACTTGAGAAAAAGCCTTAAATAACTTAACACGCTTTGATTCAGGGATCCCAATTCCGGTATCTTCCACTTCAAATTTAAGATCACAAGTTGCTCCATTTATTTCATTATTGCTTACACGAATATATATGTACCCCTCTTTTGTGAATTTAAGAGCATTATTTACCAGGTTTACTAAAACCTGTTTCAAACGCCCTCCATCAGACATTATATGTTCAGGAACATCATCTTCAATATGATAAAACATATCTATGCCCTTTTTATTAGAAAGCGCAGAAGTAATAGCAAACACATCATCTATTACTTCGTAAATATTAACTTCACTGTTCTCTATACTTAGCTTTCCGGACTCAATTTTAGAAAAATTCAATATATCATTAATAACAGCCAGAAGATTTTTGCCTGAAATTTTAATGGTATTCAGATACTCTTTTTGTGTTTGGTTTAGTCTTGTTGTTTCTAGCAAATCAGCCATTCCAAGCACACCATTCAAAGGGGTTCGGATTTCATGGCTCATTGTAGCCAAAAAATCAGATTTGGCACGGGCTGCTTCCTCGGCCTGTTCTTTTGCTTTGCGCAGGGAAAGTGCAAAACGAAAAGTCAATATCAATGATTGAAAAGAGATAAAACCGGAAAAACCCAGGAAAATATACAGCGGTGAAGTTTGTATAATGTTTCGAAAACCCAATATATTTAACCATACAGCAATTCCAAGAACTGCAATACTCAACAGTGCATAAACAGCTCCTGATCTTTTATTATACACAGCTCTTGAGTACACATAAATACAATATATTACAAAAAACAAAATAACGAATAGGAAATACTGCCCAGCCCAGCTAAAAAACCAAACCGGTGTGAAAATCACAATCCCACAAAAAGCCAAGCTAATAGCAGCAAATCCCCTGATAAACCATTTTTTATTTTCCTTTGGATACAATGCATTTATAAATCGGGTGAATATAAACACCAGGAAAAAAAGCGTGAAATACTCCATATGTACAGTTATCCGCCAATTAATATCCGGAAGCAAATGGTGTAGGTGATACTGTGGATCTGAAGCCAATACCCTGTATATAAACACAATACAAAATATTGAGAAGTATAAAATTTCTTTTTCGTGCTGTTTCAATACATAAAGCGCTAAAAAAAAGAACCCGCACATTAAGAGAATACCTGTCAATAATAAATTAAGACTTACGATCAATTCCCTGTGATCGGAAATATATGCAGCATTGCCCAAAATAATCGGTTTTGAAATTCCACCTCTGAAATGATCAAAATTGGAAATCTGCAAAACCAGTTTTAGTGTATCAGTATCAGCAAAAAATGATTTGTTTTGGGGCAACCAATGGGGCTCATAGTCTTTTTTATCTTTTCCAACTTCACCATTTTCAGCAAAAACTTGATCGTTTATAAACAGTCTGTAACTACAATATGTGGGAGGTAGAGAAAATGCCAGCAACGGGGCATTACCATGATCAATATATACATCCAAAGTATAGGTAGCATAACCATATGCGCTAAATGAAAAATCAAGTTGCTTGTGGTGTTCCCATGTTTTTGTCAGCTCTGTATAATAATCGGGTTCAGGATCAGCACTTAGTTGTGTTGGATTAAGCAATTGCATCCAGTAAAAACCCCATTCTCCATCAAGTACCACTTCTTCATCATTTTGAAAATCATGGTCTCTCAAGTCCAATACAGCTTTATTATCTGCCCCAATTGAGGTAGAAACAAAAAACAAAAGGCAACTGAGCAATATAATCAGTCGCCTTTTCAAATAAAATACAGTGATATACATTTGATGAATTTACATTATAGCCATATGAATCACCACCAAAGCAGCTCTTTTCCTATGGGTTTATTTTGGCTTCACATATTTTCGGTTTTTATAAAATTGAAAACCAAGGAACAAGCTCAACAATGAATATCCAAACAATTCCAAGGTAAGAAGAAAATACAGTGTTGCAGCACCTATTTCGCTATCCTGAAATTCTACAGGTGTAAGTGGAGCGGAAAACAAACTGTGTAATATTAACTCACTAATAACCAAAACGATCGAGGCCGTAAGTGCAAATACACCTCCAAGCATTAAGGTTTCAGTTAATTTTAATTTGCCTCGCTGGTGAAAATGACTTCTAAATAACAAAAACACCGGGATTACAATTAAAATAGTCTTTCCAATATTGTGGAGCATCAAGGTATTCTTTCCCATAGAGCCTAATGTCAAAAAATAAGCCGCCATTAATAATGCAGAAAATAGTCCTGTTAAAATTCCTTTTTTTAAAATGCTAAAATCATTCATAGTAATCGTCTTTTTGTTTAATTAATAAACACTACCTTGTTTTAATTGTTCATAAAATAAGCAATTCATCTTATTTTTCAAATATGAAACCCCTTTTTTCTAAAAATTTAAGCTTTTTAAGAAAGCGAAAGCAACTCAGTCAGTCAGCTTTGGCTAATGCTTTAAATTATACACGCAGCAATATTGCTTCTTATGAATTTGGAGGTTCTGAGCCGAATATCAAAAGGCTGCAGGAAATCAGCCGTTTTTTTGATGTTAGTTTGGATGCATTGCTGGGCAGCAATATAGAAAAAGCAATGTTTGACAATCGCCTGAAAGAAAAGCCAATTAAAGACCATGAAGAAATTCCAGAACACTGGGAAAAATCAATTCGGGAGTTTCAATCAGATTGCGCTGAAATTGAATCCATCCAACAGGGCATGAAACAATTTTTGCAGTTTAAGAAAAAGAAATGGAACAATCCCGATCCAGAAATGAGTGCCCTAATTCAGGAATATGAAAAACTCATTGACCTAATGGATTTTCTACTTGAAAAGAGTAATGCTCTGGTAAAAAACAAAAAAGGGAGCTAAATTAACAACTCCCTTTTCATCAAATCAATCATTCACAATTAATTATTTTTTATCGCCTTTCCAGAATTTCTTCTGATCTGAAAAACTAGCCAAACCTAAAGTGAGCTTAGCATAAAATCCTGAAGGAGCATAATTCGGTCCATTATTTACATCACCTCCATTGTGTCTCCAATTGTCATTTTCAAGTGCCAGTTGATAACCTACCTTCACTCCCATCAATAAACCTTTACTTTTCATTTTACTCTCATCAGCACCATCTTTGTCCATCTTTTTTCCACAATCGAGAATATAGTCAAAGCCTAAACCAAAATCCATTAGGAAATTGCGCTGTACCAGGTCAAAAGTCGTTCCCATTGATTCTCCATCTACAATTTGAGAAGCATCAATATCTTGTTGTCTGTCAATTTGAATTTTAGTGCGATTTGCTCCAACTCCTACCATTGGGTACAATTTAAATTTCGACTTGTCCAGCACTGCATACCCAAATTGTGCCAATCCACTGTACAAACGAGCATCAATAGTAATTGGATCAGAATTTTTCCTGAAAATGCTGCCATAAGAATTTGAGTTTCTGGCCATATTACCTTCAGCCCCAATTATAAATCCTTTGAAATGACTGCGTAAATTAATGCTGCTTGAAATAAAATGATCAGTAATAGGATCTGCTCCAATGGGTGTTATATTGCTCAATCCATTGCTGTTAATAAAAGAATAACCTTTTGAAATAGTTAAAGCATGTCCGTATGAACCCTGTGCTGAAATGCTGAGATTAATAAAGACAAATGCGCTTAGGAATAAAATTAATTTTTTCATGGCGTAGTATTTTAATTTTTGTTTATGACTTTACAACAAGCTGAAAAGGAAAAAGTTGTATGATAAGGAGGAAAATCACTTTAAAATACAGGCTTATTTTTTTAGAATGCACTTCCAACGGAAAGATGTATAGCTAAACCCCTCAACAATCCGTAAATTCGCCAAAAATCACACACTATAAATGAATACCAAAGCATTAAAAGAATTAATAGCAATCGATTCACCAAGCGGATATACCCGTGAAGCAAGCCAATACGTATTTGATTATTTAAAAAACATGGGCTGGAATCCTGAATTCACCAACAAAGGTGCTGTGAAATGCAATTTCGGACAAGAAGCAAAATTGTCCATAGCAGCACATGTTGATACATTGGGTGCAGTGGTAAGTGGCATCAACAGCGATGGCACACTGCGCTTCAGCAAAGTGGGCGGCCCTTCGCTCAATGCTTATGAAGGAAGTTACGTACGCATTAGAACCTTGGAAGACAAGTGCTATGAGGGCACACTTTTGCTCAAAGACCCTGCTGTGCATGCCAATAACAAACAGGGCAAAACAGAAAGAAGTGAAGAGAACATGTGCATCAGAATTGATGAAGAGGTGGATTCAAAAGAATCCGTTGAAAAGCTTGGAGTCAGCCAGGGCGATTTCATTTGTTTTGAACCTTATTATACTGAGCTAGACAGCGGTTTTATCAAATCTAAGTTTATGGACAACAAAGCCGGTTGTTTTGTATTGATGGAATTGGCGAAAAATATCAAAGCATCTGGTAAAAGCTATCCAGTAGAAATTTTCTTTTCAAATTATGAAGAAGTGGGGCATGGCGGTACAGTTGGTTATGGAAGTGAGGTTGATGAATTATTGGTCATTGACATGGGCGTGATTGGAGAAGCCTGTTCCGGGCTGGAAACCACCTGCTCTATTTGTGCCAAAGATTCCAGTGGCCCCTATGATTATGAATTCAGAAAGAAACTCACCCAACTGGCCCAAAAAAACAAAATTCCCCACCGGGTTGATGTTTACCCTTTTTACGGATCAGATGGATCTGCTGCTTTGCGAGCGGGCAATGATTTGCGCGTAGGACTTATTGGCCCAGGAGTATCGGCATCTCATGGTATTGAGCGCACACATAAAAAAGGCATCCAGGCAAGTATTGAACTCTGCGAAGCATACATTAAAAGCCGTTTTGGCAACTGACCATGTATCCAAGCTGGCCGGGCATGGAATCGATCGATCTGGGATTTTTTCAAATTCCGGTTTACAGCTTGCTTTTAGCCATTGCTTTACTCTATGGCAGTTTTGCACTTTACTTTTTTGCCTACAGGGAAAATGCACCTACCGATAAAATGAGTGGTCTGCTGATTTGCTCTATTGTCAGCAGTTTAGTCTTTGCCCGCTTCGCACATGTGTTTTTATACGACTGGAATTATTTCAAAACCAATTTATGGGAAATCCCAATGGTTTGGGAAGGTGGACTTGCCAGTCATGGCGCTGCAATAGGCTTTATCTTTGGAGTTGTATTTCACACCCGGTTTTGGGGCAATATCTGGTACTGGTGGATTTTCGACCGCATGGCCATTGCCATTCCTTTTGGTGCAGCCATTATTCGGCTGGGAAATTTTGCCAATAGTGAACTCTACGGGAAAATAAGCAACTGCGCATTTTGTATTGTATTTGAAAATGCCGGTTCTTTACCTCGCTACCCTGTTCAATTAATGGAGGCAGCTGCATATCTTTTGCTTGGCCTTATACTATATACCTTGTATTTCAAAAAATGGAAAATCACGCATTTGGGCATCTACACAGGATTAATGCTGACAAGCATCAACATACTGCGCATTGCACTGGAATTTTTCAAAGCATCCGATTCAGTTTTTTGGGGGCTTAATACCAGTCAATTGCTCTCCATTCCATTTTTATTTTTGGGACTACTATTGATGTTTGCAGGATATGGGAAACGCTTAAATTAAAATGGATTCATACTTAAATTAGATGCTTATTTTAGAGCCTTCAAACAAGCAAATCAGCAAGATTAAATGATGCACTGGAACAATTGTTTTACCAATAAAAGACTGGGACAAGCTGAGAACAGCCAAAGCGACCGCTCTGATTATGAGCGCGATTACGACCGGATTATTTTTTCATCAGCATTCAGAAGGCTGCAAAATAAAACACAGGTTTTCCCCTTGCCCGAACATGTATTTGTACACAACCGCCTGACCCATTCTCTGGAAGTGGCAAGTGTAGGCCGTTCCCTTGGGGAAATTACCGGAAAATACATCAGTTCACTACCCGAAGTGAAAAAAGATAAAAAAGCAGTGGATTTTTATCAAAACCATTTAAAAAGTGTTGTTGCCGCTGCCTGTTTGGCACATGATCTGGGCAATCCTGCATTTGGACACTCTGGAGAAGAAGCCATTTCAAAATATTTTATTGAAAGAGGTGAAAAGGATAAAAAATTCAAAAAGCGATTTACTGAAAAACAATGGGCTGATCTTATAAAATTTGAAGGCAATGCCAATGCGCTGAGAATACTTAGCAAACAATTCAAAGGCCGTATGCCCGGAGGTTATCAACTCACCTACCCTACTATGGCCAGTATTTTAAAATATCCCTGCGCTGCTTATCAGAGAGATAAAAAAAAGCTTCATCTGAAGAAATACGGTTACTTTCAATCAGACAAAGAAATTTTCAGCAATATATGCCGGGAATTAAATATGATTCCAGACCCGGAAAACAAAGGCGCATTTTTACGGCATCCATTTGTCTTTCTTGTAGAGGCTGCCGATGATATTTGTTACAGCATTATTGACTTTGAAGACGCGCACCGACTTGGCATTTTAAGTACAGCAGAAGTCATCAATGCTTTTACAGCTCTCATCAGCTTGAACAAAAATGAAGACCAAGATAAACTACAAAGCAGGTTGAGAGTTTTAGAAGCCGACAAAAACGAACAAATTGCCTATTTGCGCGCAAAATCCATCAGCACCCTGGTGCAAATGGTTTGTGAAGTTTTTCAAAACAATGCTGATAAAATCCTTAAAGGGCAATTTAATACTTCCCTGATGGATGGAATAGAAATAGCAAGGAACGTGCTAAAAGACATTGAAAAGACATCAATCCATCGCATTTACAATTATAAAAGTGTGATCAAGATTGAAATGGCGGGTTTCAGGATTATGTCCGGCCTGATTGAGGATTTTACAGAAGCTGCATTAACTCCTGAATCTGAAAGATTAAGCCGCCACGAAAAACTTCTACTGCTTATACCACTACAATATCATTTTGATGAAAATGACAGCGATTATGAAAAAGTAATGAGTGTGCTCGATTTTATTTCCGGAATGACAGATGTTTATGCGCTTGAGCTGTACAAAAACCTGAGAGGGATTGATATACCAAATATATAAATGAAAAAAGCCCGTTTCTCAATTGGAAAAACAGGCTCTTTAAAAGTATTTTACGCAAAACTACTTCTCATTAAACATATGCACATCTCTTTGTGGGAAAGGAATTTCAATACCTTCTTTATCAAGTTCCTCTTTTATTTTCTCGAGATTGTCCCAGAAAACGCCCCAATAATCAGCTACTTTTGTCCAGGCTCTTGCAGAAAGGTTCAGGGAACTGTCAGCCAACTCTGTAAGCACAACCATAGGAGCCGGATCCTGCAATACACGCTCATCAGCACTGATTACACGCAGAATTACTTCCCTGGCTTTTTTGATATCAGAACCATAGCTGATGCCTACCGGAAAGTCGACCCTACGGGTTTCTTTTCTGGAATAGTTGGTAACAGGTGAATTGGCCAATTGCCCATTGGGAATTACCACTACTTTATTGTCAGGGGTATTTAATACAGTATGCAAGATATCTATTCTTTCTACAGTGCCCATATTTCCCTGGCCTTCTATAAATTCACCCAGTTTAAATGGTTTGAACAGTAAAATCAAAACCCCACCTGCAAAATTTGCAAGGCTACCCTGCAATGCCAGGCCAACAGCAAGACCAGCAGCACCAAGTACGGCTATGAAAGAAGTGGTATCAACCCCAAGCATTGAAACTACACTGATAACCAACATCACTTTGAGCAGTACCGATACCAGTTTGGTCAAAAACGAATTGAGGGATTCTTCAGCGCTGGATTTTTCCAGTGTTTTTCTTAAAAATTTTACCAGCAGGTTAATCACCTTGAGCCCTACAAAAAGTGTGATTATTGCCAATAAAATACTTGGCCCTACTTCAAAAAGATAATCTATTCCTTGTTGTGTTAATTCTTCAACATTTGCTTCTTCCATTTTGATTTTTTTATAGTTAAATATAATCCAAGCAACAAGTTAAACTGCATAAGGTTTATCCAAATTAGACATTAAAATGCATATTGCGAGTTTAAAAATATTAAAATATCCTGCTTTTTTAATAGATATCCCTAATTGTTTAAAAACCTCATCTTTGATTTCCCTATATAGGAATAAAGCGTAAAAGATTTATTTTTGCAGCTATGATCAATGGCAAAAGGTTAGTAGTAGTACTTCCGGCATACAATGCTGCACAAACGCTTGAAAAAACCTACAAAGAGATTGATTTTACAATAGTAGATGATGTTGTTTTGGTAGATGATGCAAGTAAAGACAACACTATTGAAGTGGGAAAAAATTTAGGAATTCAGCACATTATTCGTCACGAACAAAATAAAGGTTATGGCGGCAATCAAAAAAGTTGTTATCAAAAAGCATTAGCACTCAATGCAGATATTGTAATAATGCTGCACCCCGATTACCAATATACGCCCAAACTTATTCCATCAATGGCGCATCTAATTGCAAATGATCTGTTCCCGGTAGTTTTGGGCAGCAGAATTTTGGGCAATGGCGCTTTAAAAGGGGGGATGCCCTTGTATAAATACCTGGCCAATCGTTTCCTCACTTTAACTCAAAATATTCTGGGAGGACAAAAATTAAGCGAATACCACACCGGATACCGGGCATTTTCTAAGGAAGTACTTCAAAGTCTGAATTTAGAAGCCAATTCCGATGATTTTGTATTCGACAATCAAATGTTGAGTCAAATTATTTTCAAAGGATTCCCCATCGGTGAAATTACCTGCCCTACAAAATATTTTAAAGAAGCTTCTTCTATCAATTTTAAAAGAAGCGTAAAGTATGGTTTGGGCGTACTTTTCACAAGCTTTCAGCATCGCCTGCAAAAATGGGGAGTGATTAATTCCAACTTGTATAAATAGGACAATTCAAATCGCTTTTTTATTCAGTGCCAAATATGGAAGTTTACACCTGACAATGTTTAATTTTGCAATAAGTCAATAATCAACAGAATGGGAAGAGCATTTGAATACAGAAAAGCAGCAAAGGAAAAACGCTGGGGCAAAATGTCGAGAATTTTTCCAAAACTTGCTCGCGCAATTACAGTAGCAGCAAAGGAAGGAGGCATAGATCCTGAAATGAATTCAAAACTGCGCACTGCAATACAGAATGCCAAAGCGGAAAATATGCCCAAAGACAATATCGATGCGGCAATAAAACGTGCTGAAGGCAATGATGCAGCCAATTATGTAGAGATCAGTTATGAAGGCAAAGGGCCGCACGGAGTTTTGGTTTTTGTGGAATGTGCCTCTGATAATACAACCCGAACCGTGGCCAATGTAAAAGCATATTTCAGCAAAGCCGGTGGTGGGCTTGTCCCTTCAGGCTCCCTGGAATTTATGTTCGATCGCAAAGCTGTTTTTGAATTTGAAAAACTGGATGACATGGACATCGAAGAGCTGGAACTGGAATTAATTGATGCCGGACTGGATGAAATTGAACTTCAGGATGATTTGGTAGTGGTTTATGGAGATTACACCAATTTCGGAACCCTGTCCAAAGCCCTCGAAGATAAAGGTATTGAGGTTAAAAAAGCCACCCTGGAACGCTTTCCTAACACTCCCGTAGAATTTAGCGAAGAGCAAATGGCAGATATTGAAAAAATGCTGGACAAAATCGAAGATGACGATGATGTGCAGGCTGTTTATACCAATATTCAATAATAGATTGAATTCAATAGCTTATTTTCATTTTCTCTGCAATTAATTTCAACGCCCTTTTCGTTTTCATAAAAAGCTGATAACCAGCGTGTTTTAAACAATAATTGTTTTTTGTTGTATTGTACTAATCTATTAAAGGCAATACTTTTGTTCGATATATTTAGTATTTGTAGACTTTATTTATTAAATTCAAGGTACTGTATTCGATTTATCTTTAACTTATCTAAAAAATCGAGTCCCAGTGAACTTTTTACAAACATATTCACTTAAATTAACAGCTACCAAACCTACACATTATGAACAAAGGTATACTCATAGAATTAAATCACGGATTTGGTTATGGATATATTAAATGTTCAAAATCAGGCAAAGACTTATTTTGCAAGTTTGAGGACATTGAATACGAGCTTCCTAAAGAAAATGATTTAGTAAGCTTCGACCTTATTGAAGGAAATAATAGTGAATTGGCTATTAATATCAATCTGCTTGAGAAAATGGATGCCGGGGCAAGTAACAGAGTTTCGGCATAAAGCAGCAGCTTTTATTTTATGATTTCCTTCCTCTTTATTTTGAATCCGCTCGCTACTTCCTGGGCGGATTTTTTGTTGTAAAGGTTTTCATATTTCAATACAATATTGAGTATCCGGTTGATTTCCTCCGCCCTGCGAACAATCATAAAATGCGTGCCCCCTTTGATTTTTATATAATTTCTCAAGTGAATAGAAGGAAAAATATTGTCCCGGTCTCCGTGAATATGAATTACATTTTCCAACCTTTCCATATTACGCCAATTGATGGCTTGATGCACGGCCCATTCATTGAATTCAATATCAATATTGGAGATCATCTTTTTTATCATATCGTGTTCTTCGCTACTCAGTTTTCCAAATGCCCAGCCATGCCAAAAATCAAAATAAGTTAAAACACGGGCAGGAAACCAGCGGTAAAATTCCAACATTGACAATAAAGAAACTTTAAGAGGTTTTTCGCTTGCAGTTTTGATGCTTGAAATCAATATTGTTCTGGCAGCACTGGTCAGTTTTGCAAGTTCTATAGACACAATTCCCCCGAAAGAAAGTCCTACAAAAACAGGTTGTGTATTCGGGTCAATTTGCGGCAAAAGCCTTTTGGCATAAGCTTCTACATCCTCACCATTTTCCGGTTTTATCCATTGTATATGTCTGATTTCATAATTTGGCGGAAACCTCAAATTTTGAAAAACTGTTTCATCAGCTCCTACTCCGGGAATCAGATATATGGTTCGGTTCATTTTCTGTTTTTCTTATTTCTACGAATAATTCGCAAAATGGTTAACTTTACAATTAATCCCCATTCAAACCCGGATAAATGTCTCAAAAACCCGACCCTAAAAAAGCAAACCCTTTAGTAAATTTCACTCCCCCTTCAAAGGAATTTGTCAAAAAACTTATCGCTCCTTTGAAATTCTATTTTTCACCTTCCTTTTATGGAATGGACAATTTAGACAGTACACGACCTGCACTTTATATTACCAATCACACCGTTTTTGGAGTAACAGACGGCACTTTATTTGGTGCAGAAATGTACCTTAAAAAAGATATTTTCCTGATGTCGCTGGTTGACAAAGCGCATTTCAATGTTCCTTTTTGGCGAGATATAATTCCCAAAATTGGATTTATCAACGGATCGAGAGAAGCATGCGCTGAATTAATGCGCCAAAAGAAAAACATCCTGGTTTATCCCGGAGGAGCAAGGGAAACCTGCAAACTAAAAGGAGAGAAATACAAACTTACCTGGAAAAAACGCACTGGCTTTGCCCGAATGGCGATTGAATTTGGCTATGACATTGTTCCTGTCACAAGTATTGGAGGAGATGATGCCTATGATATTCACTACGATTCAGAGGATATTATGAGTTCTCCGGCAGGTAAATTTCTGGAGCTGACAGGCCTGGCAAAAAGATTCTTTAAAAACGGGGAGGAAATACCTCCAATTGCAACCGGAATTGGCATTACATCACTTCCCAAACCTGTAAAACTCTATATTAAATACGGCAAGCGAATTTCAACCAAAGCATTGCAAGGCAAAGAAGACGATAAGGATGTACTTTGGTCTTTGAGAAATAAAGTGGAAGATGCTATGAATGAACAGTTTGAAGAGTTGTTTGCCATTAGAAAAGTTGATAAAGACAAAAGTCCGCTCAGAAGATTTCTTGAAGGAATATAAGTGCCTATTTTGGAACAGCAATCCCTATTTATGTACAGTTATTTACTGATCAATTGTGCTTCCATTGCCATTCCGCTATTGCTCAGTTTTGAAAAAAGAGTGGCCTATTACAAAAAATGGAAAGCACTCATTCCTGCCATTGCACTAATGGCATTTGTATTCATTACCTGGGATATTTATTTCACTCATATTGGTATCTGGGGATTTAATCCGAAATATTTGTCCGGTATTTATCTCGCTAATTTACCCCTTGAGGAATACTTGTTTTTCTTCTGTATTCCCTACTCATGTTTGTTTATTTATGAAGTGCTGAACTACTACAATCCCGATGATATTCTTAAAAAATATCGAAAAAGCATTAGTGTGTTTTTACTCCTACTCCTTGTTCTACTTGCAATTGCTTTTCACGATCGTTTGTACACTGTTGTAACTTTTACTTTGACATCCATTTTTTTGCTTTATCTCTTAATATCCGGCAAGGATGGATACCTGGGACGTTTTTATCTGGCCTACGCTGTCTCTTTGATTCCCTTTTTTATAGTTAATGGCATTCTTACCGGAACAGCATTGACAGAGCCTATTGTCTGGTACAATGACGCTGAAAATATTGGATATAGATTAGGAACAATTCCTGTAGAAGATACTATCTACTCCATGATTATGCTGCTCATGACCACGCATTTTTATGAATGGCTAAAGGCTAAGTTGAATTGTTGCACAACAAAAAAACCGCCCCATATTGATAATGAGACGGCTTCTAAATTTAATAGAATAAGCTAATTATTAATAGCGGTAATGCTCAGGTTTGTATGGACCATCTACAGTTACGCCAATATATTCAGCCTGATCTGGTCTGAGCTCATCCAATTCAACACCGATTTTTTCCAGGTGCAATTTGGCTACTTTTTCATCCAAATGCTTCGGCAGCACATACACTTTGTTTTCATACTTATCGGTATTGGTCCAAAGTTCAATTTGTGCCAATGTCTGATTGGTAAAAGAGTTGGACATTACAAATGAAGGGTGTCCTGTTGCACATCCTAAATTCACCAAACGACCTTCTGCCAATAAGATGATGTCCTTGCCATTGATTTTGTATTTATCAACTTGCGGCTTGATTTCGATTTTGCCTTCCTCAGAATTTTTGTTCAACCAGGCAACATCAATTTCATTGTCGAAGTGACCAATATTACACACAATTACTTTGTCTTTCATTGCTTTAAAATGCTCAGCACCCAAAATATCTTTGTTTCCGGTAGCCGTAACAATAATATCACCCTCGGGAGCAGCATTGATCATTTTCTTTACTTCAAAACCATCCATTGCAGCTTGAAGTGCGCAAATAGGATCGATTTCAGTAACAATTACCCGGGCACCTGCACCTCTCAGTGAAGCAGCAGAACCTTTTCCAACATCGCCATATCCTGCAACCACGGCTACTTTTCCAGCCATCATTACATCCGTAGCTCTGCGAATAGCATCTACCAATGATTCTTTACAGCCGTATTTGTTGTCAAATTTAGATTTAGTCACAGAATCGTTCACATTGATGGCGGGCATTACAAGTGTTCCGTTTCTCATGCGCTCGTACAGGCGATGTACACCAGTGGTGGTTTCCTCTGACAATCCTTTGATATCTTTTGCCAATTCTGGATAGTTGTCAAAAACCATATTGGTCAAATCGCCACCATCGTCCAAAATCATATTCAAAGGCTTGCCGCCTTCAAAAGCAAATAGGGTTTGCTCAATACACCAGTCAAATTCTTCTGCATTCATTCCTTTCCAGGCAAAAACAGGAACGCCTGTGGCAGCAATAGCAGCAGCAGCCTGATCTTGTGTGGAGAAAATATTGCAAGAAGACCAGGTCACTTCAGCCCCCAATACAGTAAGCGTTTCAATCAATACGGCAGTTTGGATGGTCATATGCAGACAACCTGCAATACGCGCACCTTTCAAAGGTTTTTCTTTTCCAAACTCTTCACGTAATGCCATCAAACCAGGCATTTCCGCCTCGGCCAATTCTATTTCTTTTCTGCCCCATTCGGCCAAATTGATGTCTTTTACTTTGTAATTTGTTTTTTCAGTAATCATAATTGTGTTTTATTTTTTTACAGAATGCAAAAATACGTTTTTTCAGATTGAAATGAAAGATAAATTTAGAATGTGATGCAGGATTTACATAAATACCGATGATAATTAACCAATAAAATTTGAAATAGTTGGGGAAGAGTTTAAATAATTCAGCTTACCAACTCTCACTGTTTTTTGCCAAATGCTTTAGTATTGATAACTTGGGGCGATTTTAAACAACACAAGAAGCTTTAAACAATGAATAAAACATACCAGGAATTAAAAGATAAAATGCAGCGCATAGCTGATGTGGAATATTCTGCTGCTTTACTCAATTGGGACCAGGAAATTTTTATGCCTGAAAACAGTGCTTCCTTTCGTTCGCGTCAACTTTCAACACTATCGGGCATTGCCCACGAGTTTTTCACCGACCAGAAAATGGGCGATTTGCTCAAGACGCTCAGTGAAACAACTTCCCTCGATTTTAAAGAACAGCGCAATGTTGCTGAGATCAAGAAAGATTACGAACGCAAGAAAAAATACAGCCGTGATTTTGTGGAAAAAATGAGCCAAACAATATCGCAAAGTTTCTCTTCATAGCAAAAGGCAAGGAAAGAAGATGACTTCAGCATATTTGCTCCAAAGCTCTCTGAGCTAGTGGACCTGAAAAAACAGGAAGCCGACCTGGTGGGTTATGAAGGCCAGGCATATGATGCCTTACTCGAAGACTACGAACCGGGTGCTACTGTCAAAGACCTGGATCAGCTTTTCTCTGATGTACGCAGTGAATTGGTGGGTTTTGTGGAACATATTTTCAATACACCACAAAACAATGATGCATTTATGTTTCAGCATTTTGATAAAAACAAGCAATGGGATTTTGGGATTTACATCCTCAAAGCAATGGGATACGACATGCAATCCGGACGACAAGATCTTTCTACCCATCCTTTCACTACCAGTTTTTCTGCTCAGGATGTACGCGTTACTACACGGGTAGATGAAAAGAATCTGAGTGAAATGCTTTGGAGCTGTATTCACGAGGGCGGACATGCACTTTATGAACAGGGTTTGCCTTCGGAGGAATATGGAATGCCTGCAGGTGAAGCAATTTCACTGGGAGTACATGAGTCTCAATCTCGGATTTGGGAAAACAATATCGGTCGCGGTTTGCCTTTCTGGAAAGCTTTTTACAAAAGTATCCAAGCTTATTTTCCCGATCAGTTGATGCAGGTAAATGTGGAAGACTTTTACAAAGCAATGAACTTGGTAAAGCCCTCTCTTATCAGAACCAACGCAGATGAACTGACTTATCATTTTCATATATTGGTGCGCTACGAAGTTGAAAAAGCCCTGATCTCAGGAGATATTAAAATCAAAGAATTGCCTGAATTCTGGAACAGCAAATACAAGGAGTACCTGAAAGTAGATGTGCCCTCTGATGCACAAGGTGTGCTACAGGATATTCATTGGTCGCATGGTGGTTTTGGTTATTTCCCCACCTATTCATTGGGAAGTTTTTATGCAGCCCAATATTATGCGCAAATGAAAAAAGACCTCCCCAACCTGGAACAAGAATTGGAAAATGGAAATTGCAAGATTGCTTTGGACTGGTTGCGCAGCAATATCCATCAATATGGCAGGCAATACAGCGCAGATGCACTTTGTGAAAAAGTAACAGGTGAAAAACTTAATTTCCGCTATTTTATGCAATATGCCATCAAAAAATACAGCGACTTATATCGATTACAGCAAAAAGATACAATGATCGGTTAATAAATTTTATGTAGTTACCTGGGCTCAATGGCATTATGCAGATTTAATCTTGATTTTTCGATGCAAAAAACCAGAACAGCGGCTTAGCCCACCATCATATTGGTATTTGGATAGCGGTAATTGTTGGATTTTACTCTTGTGCTCAGCGCAAAAGCAAAGGTCAGCAGTCCTACCCTGCCGGAAAACATCCCCAGTGAAATCACAATCTTACCCACATCACTTAAATCGGGAGTAAGCCCCATGCTCAGCCCCACAGTAGCAAAGGCCGACACCGCTTCAAAAGTGATGGCCAAAATATCGGCATCCTCAGTTAAGGTCAACACAAATATTCCGAACAAGATAGAGAAGGAAGAGAAAATAAACAGTGCATAAGCGCGATTCAGCAGACTGTAGGAAATATTTCTACGCTTGAATTGCAATTGATTCCTTCCTGTAATGGTATTTCTTACTGACAGCATAATCAGAAAGAAAGTAGAAGTTTTAATTCCTCCGCCTGTGCCCCCGGAAGACCCACCAACAAACATCAGAAATATAAAAATCACTAGGGTAGGAACCGACAATGCTGCAATATTTACTGTATTCAAGCCCCCAGAACGAGTAGTTACAGATTGAAAAAATGAAGTGACAAACATCTCAAAAAAATTCATCCCTTTCATGGCAGCGTCTTTCTCAAGTGCCCAAAAAAACAGCATGCCGAAAGCCACCAAAATCACAGAAGCATAAACGGCTACCGTAGTACTTAATTTCCACTGCTTCCAGGGCATTTTCAGTCGTGCCCTCAAATTCTGTATGCTTAAAATATCCCGCATAGCCGGAAAGCCCAGTGCCCCCATGAAAATCAGTACACCAAGTACAATGTGTAAAATATAATTATTGGCAACATGCTCTGCCATCAAACCGTTTTCGAGAATTACAAAACCAGAATTACAAAAAGCTGAGACACCGTGAAATACTGAGAAAAACACTTTTTCCCCTACACTACTGAAAGCCATATCTGCACTCCATAAAAAATAGATTAAAAAGATGCCAAGTGCTTCTATTGAAAATGTGAAAAAGAAAATCTGGCGAATAAGCGATTTGGAATTATCCAGCGAATCTTCGCTAAAAAAATCCTGCAACACTGTCTGATGGCGAAAGCTCAATCCTTTTTTCAGAAAAAAAGCAAAAAAGGAAGCAAATGAAATAATGCCAATTCCACCCAATTGCATCAGCAGCAATATCACGGCCTGGCCTTTTACCGTAAAAAATGTTGCCGTATCCACCACCACCAGTCCGGTAATGCAAGTGGCGCTAACAGAAGTAAAAAAAGCATCCACATAGCGCATAGACCCTTCCTGGACAGTCATCTCGGGCAACATCAGCAAAGCACTGCCAATAAAGATCACCCCCAAAAATGACAATACAAAAAGCAAAGATGGCTTGATATTGAGATTGACTGCTGAACGCAAATATTTTATCAATTGGATGGCTATAAATAGCAGGATATACAACTGTGTAAAGACCACATAAAAACTTTCATAGGCCTCAATATTCAGCCGCTGGAAAACATGATCAAGCAAAGGTTTTTCGTAAAAAAATTGACTGAGCAATTCGTAAAACAGCAGCAGCATTAAAAAACCTTCAAACTTAGTAGTACGCAAAAAATTCAGGCGCTCAAAAGAAAAGAAAAGGCGTATCAGGTAATTGCTCAAAAAAATCAGAAAGTTTACCTTAATTATATCTTGCAACAATTCTAAGCGTTCAGGACTGTGCTCAAAGCCATAATAAACAACAATGCACGCAGAAACAACTACACAAGCCAGCAAAGTGAAGTAGAAGAAAATTTCCTTTACTCTTTTCTGGTTGTCGAAAAGAAATATATTAAACCCTTCTTTGAGTCTTTTGAAAATATTAATCATTATGCTGCCATTCGTCCACTAATTTCCGGGGATCTACCGGTACCACCCCCAGTGATTCACACACAATCCCTCCTGCCAGATTGCTCAATCTGCAAATGTCTTTATCGCTCAAACCATGATACAAAGCAAGCGCTGCAACAGCAATTACGGTATCTCCTGCCCCCGACACATCGGCTATATTCCTGACTTTTGCAGGAAATTGCTGACCCGATTTTCCATTGTTCCAATAAATGCCTTTTTCCGAAAGCGTTACCATTAAATTCTTGTGCTTTTGCTGTTTTAACAATGGTAAGCAATATTCATCCAATTGCTTGACTGATAAGCTTTCCATTGAGAATGCTTTGCGGAGTTCAGCTAAGTTTGGTTTGAATAAATCGGCATATTCAAAATTGAAAAAATGTCTGAATTTGGGATCCACAGCAATGAATGTCCCTTGCTTTAATGCCATTTCAGTAACAGATTCAATCACATGCTTTGTCAAAACTCCTTTGTCATAATCCTGCAAGATCAATATTTCGGGCTTATTTTGCTCAAATATATCCCTGATTTTATCCAATAAAGCATTTTCTTCACCTGCCTCTAAATCAGCAGAATTTTCACTGTCGATGCGCAGCAATTGCTGGCTTTTGCTCAAAACCCGGGTCTTTACTGTGGTTGGCCGCTTTTCAGAATAAAGCAAATAATCAGCACTGATGGCCTCGGCTTTCAATACTTCCTGCAATTGTCCGGCTGCACTATCTTTTCCGGCAACAGCACAAATAAGGGGTGAAAGCCCCAGGGCTTTTAAATTCAGCGCTACATTGCCTGCACCACCAAGTCTGTAATACTCATCTTTGGCAACTACAACTGGTACAGGCGCTTCAGGTGATATTCTATCTACATCTCCCGACAAATAATGATCGAGCATTATATCGCCCAGCACAAGCACTTTGGTCTTAGAAAATTGCTCAAATAAATTTTTGATATATGGCATATCAGGCTAATTTACCTAAAGCATCTTTAATTAACGACATTGCCTTGCGTAAATCTTGCTCAGATGCGGCATAGGATATTCTTAAACAATTGGGCGCGCCAAATGCAGAGCCTGTTACAAGTGAAACATTGGCTTCCTTCAACAGGTACATGCACAAATCATCGGCATCTTTTATTTTTTCGCCATCATACGATTTACCGAAAAAAGCACTTACATCCGGGAATATATAAAATGCACCTTTGGGACGATTGACTTTCAAGCCGGGCATTGCTTCCAGCAATTCAATCAGCATATCCCTTCTACGCTGAAAGGCAGCTTTCATTTCCTTTGAGGCATCTGCACCGCTTTTAATGGCAGCTTCAGCAGCTTTTTGGGCAATAGAACAAGCTCCTGAAGTATATTGCCCCTGCATTTTTGTACAGGCTTTGGCAATCCACAATGGCGCTCCTATATAACCCACGCGCCAGCCGGTCATGGCAAAGCCTTTTGAAAAACCATTCACGGTAATTACCCGATCGGCTATTTCAGGAAAAGTACCAATACTTTCATGACCTGCTTCAAAATTGATGTACTCATAAATTTCATCAGAAATAATATAAAGTTGGGGATACTTTTTAAAGACTTCAACCAGTGCGGCCAATTCATTGCGGCTATAAACTGAACCCGTAGGATTACAAGGCGAGCTGAACATAAACAGCTTGCTTTTGTCTGTAATTGCATTTTCCAATTGCTCGGCTGTGATTTTAAAATCCGCATCAATATTGGTGGAAATATTCACCATTTTGGCTTCCGCCAATTGCGCCATCGCAGCATAACTGACCCAATAGGGTTCGGGAATTATAATTTCATCACCGGGATTCGCAAGACAAAGCACCACATTGATCAGCGATTGCTTGGCTCCGGTAGAAACCACAATTTGTTCCGCTGCATAATCGAGCTTGTTTTCTCTTTTGAACTTTTCACTTATGGCTTGTCTTAACTCTGTATATCCGGGAACAGGTGGATAGGATGTGTAACCATCATCAATGGCTTTTTTTGCGGCATCCTTGATGTGCTGCGGGGTATCAAAATCGGGTTCACCCAAACTCAGGCTGATAATATCTTTGCCCTGCGTTTTTAATTCCCGTGCCAACTGCGCCATTTTTATTGTAGCAGATTCGTGCAATTCACTGATTCGTCTTGATAAGTTTTCCATCAATTTTACGTTATTTTTGCTGCGAAAATAGGAAATTGCACACTGAGAATACTATTGCCGGACGCGGTTTTAACCAGATTCTAAAAAAATAATGACTTAATGAGTCAATCTAAAAAAATTGGAGCCCTCTTGCTCCTTCCTTTTCTTATCTTAATTTCGGTTTTATTCTACAAAAATTGGAGCGATGTTCCTGTTGAAGCGCCCCAAATAGAAGCTGAAGAACTCACTGCCGCAACAAAAGTTGACAGCCTGTGCCTGAAAGAAGAATGGATCTATGGTTTCAATATGCAGAAATACAATGTGAAAGAAGCCAAAATCGGACGCAACGAATACCTTGCAGATCTTTTATTGCCGGTCGGAGTTCCCTATCAGAAAATTGTAAATATTGAAAGCGGTTCAAAAAATATTTTTCCAACAAGAAATCTAAAAGCCGGAAAAAATTATCAATTGTATTTTGAGAAAGATTCGCTCAATACGCCCGTATATATGGTATATGAAATTGACCCCATCAATTTCGCAGTTTATAGTTTAAGGGAAGACAGCATCTATACCGGAAAAAAAGAGACCTATAAAATTCGCAGAACAGCATCAGGTATAATCACTTCTTCGCTCTACGAAACACTAATGAAAGAAAACCTAAGTCCTGTATTGGCAATAGAACTGTCAGAAATTTATGCCTGGACCATAGATTTTTATCATTTGCAAAAGGGCGACCGTTTTAAAGTGATTTATTACGACAATTACATAGACGGACAGCGGGTGGGCATTGACCATATTGAAAGCAGTTTGTTTGAGCATACACGTGAAGCATATTACGCTTTCTATTTTAATCCCGATAGTACTATAATTGGCGACTTCTTTGACGAATGCGGAAGCAGCCTGCGCAAAGCACTTTTAAAATCGCCACTAAAATTTGGCCGAATCAGTTCGCGCTATAATAAAAATCGCTTTCACCCTATTCTAAAGCGCAGAAAAGCACACCTGGGAACTGATTATGCTGCACCTCACGGTACGCCTATTATGTCAGTTGGCGATGGTCTTGTAATAGAGGCACAGTATAAAAGAGGCAATGGCAATTATGTAAAAATCAGGCACAACAGCACCTACACTACGCAATATCTGCACATGTCTAAATTTGGAAAAGGCATCAAATCAGGAGCTAAAGTAAAGCAGGGACAAGTAATAGGCTATGTGGGCAGTACAGGATTGGCAACCGGCCCGCATGTCTGCTATCGCTTTTGGAAAAACGGTGCACAGGTGGATCCTTTGAAAGAAAAAATTCCGCCATCCAAACCTGTAGCTTCAAAATATTTTGACCAATATTTTGAAATAGTGAAGGAAAACAGAAATGCCCTCGATCATATTCCGTACCGTTCAGAGGAATTAATTGCGGATAAGCAATGATAAATTTAACATGATTTATTAGTCATAGTGACCTTCTGTTTTACATTTCTATGTTATCTTTAGTTCATAAATCAATAAATGATGAAAAAAACATCAGGAATACTTATAATACTCTTTCTTTTAGCAACATTTGCCTGCAATAAATACGAGTACGGGCCCAATGTTTCGCTGCGCACCAAAAAAGGAAGATTGACCAATGAATGGGAGTTGAAGCAAATTGTGCTAAACCGCACAGATACTGTGGCGCTTTTCAATCCTACTGAAATTATATTTGATAAAGATGATAATGTTCGTCTTGAAACCACATTTACCAATACGAGCATTGGGGACAGCACCGTTGTGCAAGAAGGCAAATGGACATTTGACAATGAAGGCCTAAGCATTGTGGTTATATACACAGACAGTCTGGGACAAAAAGATGCAGAATTGTACGACATCGTTAAATTGACAAATGATGAGCTATGGCTCAGCCAAATGCATCTAACAGACGAGTATCTTTATTATTTTGATGAGAAATTATAACATGCTATTCTTCTTTCAGCAAATCTGAATACTGCTGCATAAATTGGATTCCGATGGCTATCGGATTATATTTCGTGCAATCAAAATAAACAATTGAGCAAACTGTCTGACGGTTTTTTACTTAATAGCATTATGTTTTACACAAATGTTTGGAGCTTGTTAAGCGGCATAAGCCGTTTAAATACACTAACCGTCTGACAGTTTCTTTTTTTTAGGAATTTAAGCTAAGACAAAAAAGGTTTTAAATATTTTTGAAGCAAAAAAATAGGGATTTTAAGCTTAGTACTTAGGATTTGCATTTTGTTTACTCTTTCAGCAAATCTGAATACTGCTGCATAAATTTTTGCAGCTTGGGTCGGATTACCGCAGCGCAATAGCCTTGGTTGGGATTGTTCTCAAAATAATTCTGGTGGTAGTTTTCTGCCGCATAATAATTTTCCAGTGGTGAAATTTCTGTAACCACAGGATCACTGTAATAACCTTCAGCTTCTACCTTATCTTTTACTTTCTCCGCTACCTGTTTTTGCTGCTCGGTGTGATAAAAAATGGCCGAACGGTATTGTGTACCCACATCATTGCCTTGTTGGTTCAATGTGGTGGGATCATGCGTGTAAAAGAATACTTCTGCCAGGGTTTCAAAAGAGATCACTTCTGGGTTAAAAGTAATCCTTGCCACTTCCGCATGGCCGGTAGTACCACGGCACACTTCTTTGTAAGAAGGGTTTTTTACCGCTCCTCCTGAATAACCTGCCTCCACTTCACTCACGCCTTTTAATCTTTCAAAAATTGCCTCCACGCACCAGAAGCAGCCTGCTCCAAAGGTGGCTTGTTCGGTTTGCTGTGCCATAGAATATTGGGTTGTTGTGATTGAAAATAATATGAAAAACATTAATGACTTCATCATAGCAAATAACGGGAAATTTGTAGAATAGTTTTTAACTATCCGGATTTGACAGCAGCAAAAAACCTCTAAATGAAATCGTTCATTGCGAATCCTTTGCGTGCAGCTTTGTGCAGTTGCTAAGGATGTGGCAATCTCCCACCAGTCAACGGTGCTCTTTGTTTCTCAAGGAAAAACTCAACAGCCTATATTTTGAAGCCAGAATTTAAGCAGCATTATTCAAAGTCCGTTTGATGGCTTATAATATTTTTTATCTTTATCAATCTTAAAAAAATAAAAAAAGCATTTATGACACCTAATACAAGCAAAAATAGCTGGCTTTGTGTCATAAATTGAGTTTTATAAACGAGTTAGCGGTTATGCTGAAAAACGACACAGCAGACCAAAAACGGGTCAGCCGAAAACCGATTAGAGTAGGCGAAAATTAAAAAAAATCAAGAAAATGAAAAACTTAATGACAAAGACTTTTAAAGGATTAATGACACTGACATTAATTCTATTAATGAGTAACGCCTACTCTCAGACAAAATATAAAGGATACTTCTGTACCGGTGTTAATGAATTTAGCCCCATTCAATATACACGGGAGTATAAAGAAGAAGGCGACACGTATACTACTATCTATAAGATTTATTCAAGTAGAAACGGTTATTATCTGAATATTACTGCCACTCATTACAAATCAGAAAAAAGAGTTGTTGTGGATATAGATGATATTACCGTTAAAGTCGGTGGACACATTAGCACTCAAGAAGTATCCTATGATGAACCTTCAATGAAAATGTTTGGACGGCAAGGTGCGTTTAAAGCACAGTTCGATGCGCAAAATGTTCTTCCTAACGAAATTGCAGTAAAGTTTGTGAGCAGTAAATATGAAAATGTAAAAGTCGTTCACATTGCTAAAGATACAGGCATGAACTCTACTAAATGGTATGTTCTTGACGAAGAAAATTGAAAATGATGAGCGCACTTGACTTAAAGTTGAACGACAGGGCATTGGACTATGTAAACAAACTTATAGTCAAACCTATCGTTTCATACGGTCATCTACAATTGGACGAGTTCGACTTAAAGCAACTTGCTGATATTATACAGGATACTCTTGAAAACACGAAATCATCTCAAAACTTAGCCAGCAGTTTCGGACATTATACAAAGACTTGGAATATTGATTGGCATTGGATAGCACACCATATCACTTGGGATTATTACAATATAAAGCAAGCACAGACGATTAGAAAAATGTTCGGCTCTAACAGCCAAGTTTACAAATCAATAGATAACTCACACAGCCCGGATTGTTTAGAATTATATCTCACCGATAGCAGTAATAGGAAAAGTGAACCGAAAATTTTTACACTTTCAGAACTTATTGAAAACGGAAGCAACCTTGGTAAAGAGAAAAAGGATTGGAAGCCAGTTATAGGAGTAACTGATTTTGGATTACGCAAATACCATCCATATGATAACCGCGAATGGGAAGAAATTGAACATTACTACGACAATACTTCTCTTTCGACAAAATCTGAATGGGAAGTATGGGACGAAGAAGAAGGTTGCTACAAAACCGAAGATAAACCACTGACCGAAAGACAGAAGAAGATAAGGAGTTTAATAAAAATTACCGTTAAAGATGATAATGGAAAGGTGATTTACTCAAGTAAAGACAAAACAGAAAATAAATCAACGACAAAACAGAAGAAACAATTAAAATGGTGGCAAAAACTTTTCAAATAACCGTAGCGACTGACAAACCGTAGCGACTGACAAAATAAAGCACAAACTGCTAATCGAGACGGCTGACGGTCAAATGACCACCAACGCACCTCCTATCAGTAGCGCCCTCGCTACGGATTAACTCCCTATCGAGAATTGTGAGCTGGCAATGTGCGTTGGCTTTCTTGTGCCTATATCATTCTCTACATTTGGTTTAAGGGTAAAACTCACCCTTTGGGACGTTTACTTTAATGAACTATATTTACCATGCAAGGCAAACACAATTTTTTACATTTAGTAGCGTGACAAATTCAACAATCAATATCAGGACAGCTACACCGAGAGATGCGGAGCAAATTGCGCTCGTGCATATTGATAGTTGGAGAACGACTTACAAAGACATCGTTAGCAATGACTTTTTAGACAACTTAAATGTTCAGACAAGAAGCCCAGCCACTAATCGAAATGGCTTTTTGGTAATACGCCATCAAAAAAATGTAAATTTCAGGCAACTTAATCGGTTTATTTCCGATTATCTGTTTGATTTTTCACAAAACTAAACCGGGAAAACCTCTAATGCCATTTTTTGTGCTTCTGCAAAAGCTGCTTTGTCCAAGCCTGTCGGAATATTATTCTCTTCAAAATACGCAATCAGGTTTTCAGTTGGCATGTTTCCCACCAGTTCGTCCTTGGCCATTGGGCAACCGCCAAAGCCCCTGATGGCTCCATCGAATCGCTTGCAACCATTTTTAAATGATGCCTCCACCTTTGGACGCCAATTGTGCGGATGTGTGTGCAAATGAGCACCAAATTCTATTTCTTCAAAAACAGGACAAAGCTCCTCGAAACAATAAGTCAATTCATCTGGGCCGGCCACGCCTATGGTATCGGAAAGTGAAATGTGCCGTATACCCAGTTTGCTGAGTTCTGATATCCAATGTTCTATAATATCCAGGCTCCAGGGGTCATTGTAGGGGTTGCCAAACGCCATTGACAGGTAAACCACAAATTCCTTGTTTTTACGGGCTGTAATTTCACGAATAGCCTTAACCCTGTCCAGGGCTTTTTCAATTGTAGAGTTTGTATTTCTCAGTTGAAAGGTTTCTGATATTGAAAAAGGAAAACCGAGGCAATTGACCTGCGGAAATTCAGAAGCTTCAAGCGCTCCCCTTTTATTGGCAACGATTACAGAGAGTTTTGTTTGGGTTTCAGAAAGATCAAGACTGCGAATAACTTCAGCAGTATCGGCCATCTGGGGAATGGCTTTGGGTGATACAAAACTGCCACAGTCAATGGTATCGTAACCCACTTTTAATAATGCCTGTAAATACGCAATTTTCTTTTCTGTTGGAATAAATTCCTTCAAACCCTGCATCGCGTCTCTCGGACACTCAATAATTTTAATCTGTTCTTTTGTCATTGCATTGCAAAAATAACCTAAAAAGACTCACAGCCAAAGTCACTTATTAGCTTTTCCCAATTTTATTCTTTAAATATTATTCATAATTACTAAAAAGGTTAACTTCAATTGCAAACTAATAATAAATACATGATGCTAAAACTAAAATTAACTGAACTCAGCAAAAGACCAGAAATCCGGGTTGCCTTTGGCTATATAGTTTTGGGGGTTTTATGGATACTGTTTTCTGATTATTTTTTAAAGACAATAACTACAAATAAAGAAGAATTGGCCAGTTTACAATCTTATAAAGGTATTTTTTTCATTTTTTTCAGTGGATTATTTGTTTATCTATTGTCAAAAAATGAAATTGACAAAAGGGAAAAAATTGAAGAAAAAATGCTATTGAAAGAAAAGGAACTGCAAATGCGCATAGTGCAAAGTGAAGAAAGGGAGCGCAACAGAATAGCAAAAGACCTACACGATGGTTTACAGCAAAAACTTGCCGGTCTTAATTTATTTGCAGAATCACTAAATCCGGGAAAAAATTTTGACAAACACCTCAAAATCATTAAATCACTGATTCAGGAATCAATGCAAGAAACCAGAAACATCTCCTTCAATTTAAATTCTTCATTAGTGGAAAGAAAAGGCCTAAAGCTTAGCCTTAAAAAAATTGAACACAATATTAACAGCCTGGGAAAACTGAACTTATATTTAGACTGCTATTTTGAAGAAGAAATCATTTCCTACATTCTTAAAAACAACATCTACCGAATAGTACAGGAGTTGATTACCAATACCATAAAACATGCCTCTGCCAAAAATATAGATTTACATATTTGGCACGAAAACAACAAACTTAAAATTTCCTATTCTGATGATGGGGTGGGCATTAGCAATATCAAAGACACCCTAAACAACGGTCAGGGAATGAGCAATATTAAAGAACGTGTAGAAATGTTGTCTGGAACCATCAACTTTGAAGAAAAAGAAAGAGGCTTCTCTGTAGATATTGATTTTGTGTTGAATGAATACAAACTTAAAGCAGTCTGAAAAACATTACTCTTGTTTTAACCTGAGTTCGATAATTATTTAAAAGCTCACCTGCCCGAATGCTTCATGCCCGTCCGAATGGTTTGGCCGGGCGGACAGGCGGGGAAATTCATTAAAACGTAAGCTGCCATAGGCAGCCAGGTAGGCAAGGCGCATTTGTGAAGGTCTATCGGGATAAACCAAGCATCCGCCCGGATGCTCCATGCGGACGGGAATGCAACGCTGCAAATTGCGTTTTATGGATTTCAAATGCCAGAAAACAGCAATCTTCTTCCCGGAAATATCTCAAAATAGCCCGCTATTCCATCAATATTTCCAGTCGAATCTCACTATTTTCTGGCATTCTGAGCAATAAATAATTTCCGAACTTAGGTTTTTACTATTTTCCTGATCAATACCTGATTTTTCATTTTGATTTTCAGCAAATAAACACCATCAGCCATATGTGCAATATTCAATTGATTGTCAATGGATTCGCTGTAATAAATTTGGCTTCCAGCCAAGTTCCAAATACTCAGTGAAACAAAGGCTGAAGCACCTTGCCCTAAATCAATATTCAATAGCCCGGATGAAGGCACAGGATATATTTCAAGCACATAATCCTGAATTTCATGTATTCCTACTGTTGCAGTATCTTCTTCCAGATAAATCAATTTACTTAGGGTATCACTACAGTTTTTTGAATTGAAAACGATCAGGCTAATTTCATAAATGCCAGCTGAATCGAATAGCTGCACAGGGTTTTCCTGTCGTGAAGCATTACCATTTCCAAAATCCCAATAATTTAAAAAGTTGTTGCTGCTATGGTTGTAAATTTCTATTTCCAAAGCATTTGATGAAATCTCAAAATCTGCAATGGGACAATGCACAATCTCTACCACAGTAGAAAATGTATCGCTGCAAAAAGCATTGCTCAATATCAATTGAATGGGATAATTGCCATTTTCATCATAAAGTGCATGGGGCTCAAAGCCACTATATGTTAGTCCATTTCCAAAATCCCACAAAGCATCAGTTCCAAACTGCGAATGATTGCTAATATAGGCATGGCTATCAATAGCTTCTACAGTGAAATCAGCTTCAGGACATAAATCCGAAACAAGCGTATCACTTTTTGACCTGCTGCAATAAGCATTTGAAATCAAATATTCTACTACAAAACTCCCCGTGTCACTGTATTGATGCTGTGGATTTTCAAGCAGACTTGAATTCCCATCTCCAAAATCCCAAAAATAATTTTGTCCGCTGCTGTCCGAAGCACTAAAATCAAACAAGCCATCTGTGCTATTGTAGTTGAAATCAGCATTGGGCTCAAGACCTACACTCACTTCAATTTCCTGATTTGTTTTGGCGTGGATAGCATTGTATTCCACCACGGAAATACTGCCCTGCCCTACTGAAAGCCACTCTACCTCAATTGAATTGTGGTTTTCATTCAGCAAATTAGCTCCCACAATTTCCCAGCAATAATGACTGTTTGGATGAGCTGAGACACTGTATGTTTCCACATCGCCCTGGCAAGCTGATTTTTTTCCAATTATGGTATCCGTTTGCGGTCGCATCAATTCATATAAAAAAGCAGCAGCATTTTCTACAATGGTATCCGTCACCCAGGGATTGGTGAGTTCAGGCTCATGACCCAGGCCAATTAGAGGATACAGGCGATTATATATGCCCTGTTCATCGAGCCGATGATGTATCAGTTCGCTGCCATGCACAACAGGAAAAACTGGCACACTAAAAGGATAACCCGAGCTATAAGGCACTATCAAGTCATTTGTACCGTGAAACGAAATTACCGGCACATCATCTGCCGGATCGGTAGCCAGGTTAATAAATGCAGTATCGAGCAATGCCCCCCAATTATTAACAATGCCGTGTACGGGGACTTCCTGGTTGTTGTTGTTATTATTGCCCGAACAATTGGCACAGCCAAGATCTTGTGGTTCCAGCAGTGTCCCATAGGTAGAAGCCGGACGGTCGCTTTCCTTCATAAAAGTCTGTATCAATGCAGCAAAGCACCCGGCACTGCTTCCGGTAAGAAATACATTGTCCATATCCAGGCGATAGACCTCTGCACTGTCGGCCAGAAAACGCAAAGCTGCACGCATATCCTGGGCTGCTCTATATGCCGCACGAACTGCACTGTTTTGATCAGTGACATTGAATCCCAACCGGTAATCAATGGAAACAAACACAAAACCTCTTTTAGCGTACTGGGTTCCCCAGTTGGGAATATCCGGTTCATTCCTGGCACCAATTAAAAAACCACCGCCAAAAGCATGGATCAAAAAAGGACGTTTTTCCAGGGTGTCTCCTTGCGGCTCGTAGATATCCAGCCGCAAGGTCTGGTTGTTGATCAGTCCATAAGGGTCGGCACTGCCATATTCAATCCCCGTAGTGAGCTCTACATTGGAAAAAGTTTCTTCTAAATAACGATTTTGCCCACATATACTTTGAGCCGAAACCTGAATAGTGTACAGGCCAAATAAGAATAAAAACAGTCTTTTCACTTTTCCTAATTTGCTTTCTAATATAAAAAATAGAAATGACATTTGGTGAAGCTTTGATTTAACCCGGAATATGCATAACTCATTTTAGCACATTGCATCCAAACATTTTTAAAACATTTTAGCTTCAGGTAAGACCCCGCTGGGGTCAAGGTTTGTTGTTAGTTCTCGTTTTTTTTAATCGGGTAGGAAGCGGCTTTCACCGCTGTCCCCCCACACCACCCGGCA